>WTKN01000172.1 GCA_011524395.1 Moorena sp. SS36440bin_2 | reverse complement strand
CATATGGGGAGATGGGGAGATGGGGAGATGGGGCTAATTTTCCCTCCTTATCTATAGTTTTACGAGAAGGAAACAGCGCTGCTTCCCATGAGCTAGTGCATCAACAGAGAATCAAATCTTATTACTATTCCCGATTCCCGATTCCCGATTCCCGATTCCCGATTCCCGATTCCCTACCTTTACAGATAAATTCTAAACTTGGTGCAAAATCTGAGTATTGTGCAAGGATTTATAAACTTAAACAAACCAGCAGCTTGGACATCCCACGATTGCGTTGCTAAAGTGCGGCGTCTGCTACGGCTGAAGCGAGTAGGCCATGGAGGAACCCTTGACCCAGCTGCTACGGGGGTTTTACCCATTGCTCTGGGTAAGGCAACCCGACTGTTGCAGTATATGCAGCAGGATAAAGCCTACAAGGCTACCGTGAGACTGGGAGTGAGGACAACTACTGATGATTTGGAAGGAGAGGTGATTGCTACTCAGTCTGCAGCCGGGTTGACTCTGGAGTTGGTCAAGGGTTTCTTGAAACAGTTCGAGGGCACGATTCAGCAAGTGCCACCAATGTATAGCGCTATTCATATCAAAGGTAAACGGCTCTATGATTTAGCCAGAGCTGGTGAAGTGGTAGAGGTACCAGAACGAACGGTAGAGGTTGAGACGATCGAGGTTTTGGATTGGCGTGGGGGGGAATTTCCGGAAATTGATTTAGCGATCGCATGTGGCCCTGGCACCTATATTCGCTCCATAGCCCGGGATTTAGGAGATGCCCTCGAAACCGGTGGTGTGCTGGCCGCTCTGACTCGTACTCGCAGCAGTGGCTTTGATTTAGCCGATAGTCTGACATTAGAAGAATTGACCCAACAGCTGGAACAAAGCCTATTCCAGCCAGTGTCCCCTAGTGTAGCTTTGGGGCACTTAGCCTCTGTAACCTTGTCCGCTGATCAAGCCCGTCGCTGGTGTTTAGGACAGCGTATCTCTGGGGATGATACTCTAGCTAAAATTTCTACCCTTGAAAACTCCACAAGTCCTGTACAAGTTTACCACGAAGATGGCAGTTTTTTGGGTATTGGTAAAGTTATTTCCTCAACCTCTGGGGTATTGCTTGCTCCTCAAATGGTTTTTGTTTGAAAATGGCAAACACTAAATCGGCCACTGTTCAAGACCTAGTTACAGTTCAAGAAGCTGCTGAAATCTTGGGTGTCTCCTCCGATACCATATGTCGGTGGGAAAAGAAAAAGCTGCTCAGAGCAAAGCGGTCTGAACGAAACTACCGCTTTTTTGACATAGAAGAATTAAAACGAATTCAACGTAAGTATCTAGGGCTAGCTACTGGGGTTGAATTTCGTGTTCTCAAGAGCAAACCCACTAGCTTCAGAGTCATTGAATTATTTGCTGGCTGTGGAGGCATGGCACTGGGCTTTGAGAACGCTGGCTTAACTACCAAGCTGCTGGTGGAGATTGATAAAGACTGTGTAAACACTCTGAAGCTGAATAGACCTTCCTGGAAAATCATACCTGAGGATATAGCCAATGTTGATTTTACCGAATACAGGGACAACGTAGATATTGTGGCTGGTGGGGTGCCCTGCCAAGCTTTCAGCTATGCCGGTCTGGGTAAAGGTTTTGACGATACTAGAGGGACGCTCTTTTTTGAGTTTGCACGGTGTGTCAAGGAAGTACAGCCGAAAATAGCACTAGTTGAAAACGTTAGAGGTCTGATCCAACATGACCAAGGCAGAACCTTATCCACTATGCTGCGAACCTTAGAGGATTTAGGCTACAATCCTACCTATAAGTTGCTCAGAGCGCAGTTTCTAGATGTACCACAAAAGCGGGAGAGGGTAATTATCATTGCGGTTAGAAGAGACTTAGACCTAAACGCAATATTTCCTAAGGAAAAGGACTACACTATTTCTCTGAGGGAGGTGCTCAACGATTGCCCTAAATCAATAGGAGCAAAATATCCTACCCGCAAGAAAGAAATTATGGAATTAATACCACCAGGAGGTTATTGGCGGAACTTACCAATAGAGCTTCAAAAAGAGTATATGAAAAAGAGTTTCTATCTCGGTGGTGGCAAAACCGGTATGGCTAGGCGGCTTTCTTGGGAAGAACCTTCCCTTACTCTAACCTGTAACCCAGCTCAAAAACAGACCGAGCGGTGTCATCCTGAAGAAACACGACCCTTGACAGTTAGGGAATATGCACGTATTCAGAGCTTCCCCGATGATTGGGAATTTACCGGTTCTCTA
>WTKN01000359.1:12582-16045 GCA_011524395.1 Moorena sp. SS36440bin_2 | reverse complement strand
CCCACACTTCCCACACTTCCCACACTTCCCATACTCTGTTCCCCCTGTTCCCTGCTCCCTTAGACTCGATCAGCTAGTTTTGTGATAACTTCAATAACCGTATCCGCAAGTTGATCATTTCCCCGGAGCCAACCGAGGGGAGTCAAATGCTTACCGGGAAGTTTCTCATCAGTGAGGAGTTTATTGCCTAAATTCTCCTGTAACCAACGCACTGTTCCAGCTTCTTCAGCAATCTTATCCTTACTGAAGCTAATCAAAGCAGTAAGCTGAAATAAACGGCTATTTTTAATCAAGCAATAGGTTTGTTCGGGTTTGGGTAACACCCCGAAACCAAGTCTGTCTACTAAATCAGCTATGAATGGCACAGGAACTGCACTACTGGTACCGCTAATAACAGGAGCCATTAATACAGACGGTTGATTGATCAAAGAAATATCTTTTATATCAGCATTTCTGAGGCTATATTCAATCTGTTTCTCTTGATATTTCCCAACACAAGTTTCCAGAATTCCCTGATTTTTTTTGAACTCCAAATCACTTAAAAGCTCTAAAAGTGCGATGTATTTTGTTCCTAGGCTGTGACCTAACCAAAAATAATTACTCCCTCTGGCACAGGGGTCTTCTTCATAGATGCTGTACTCATAGCCCAATTTTTTTGCTTCTTCTAAAATTCCATTGAATAGGGGTTTTTGTTCTTTGATCAAACCAATGGCTACAGGCCAATGGCGGAAGGTAAATCTAAACGGTCTGGCAACAACGGTATAACCTGATTCAAATAATCGCTTGGCGATATATCGGTAGAAAATTGTCGGAAAACTTCCGAAAAATGCACCACCAATCAACTGAACAACACCTACTGGCTTAGGATGGATAGCAACCCAACCAAAGGGAATTGGTCTAAATTTAAATTCGGTATTCATGGCAGTAAGCTCTTTGAGGATAACTAAGTTGCAGGTTAGAGGTTTAAGGTTACAGGTTAAAAGTTACAGGTTACAGGTTACAGGTTGAATGTTGAATGTTACAGGTTTAAAGTTACAGGTTTAAAGTTAGAGGTTACAGGTTTAAAGTTAGAGGTTACAGGTTTAAAGTTAGAGGTTACAGGTTGTTCGCGCACGGGTGGCCAAAGGCCAAGGTTACAGGTTACAGGTTGAACGCGCACGGGTGGCCAAAGGCCAAGGTTACAGCTTTCAGCTTTCAGCTTTCAGGTTATTAAACCTTCAACATTCAACCTTCAACCCAACCTTCAACCTTCAACATTCAACCTTCAACCCAACTTTCAACCTTCATTGTTTTTTCACCTGAGCCGAGTTGGGCACGGACAAACTGTGTTCTGCGCTCAGTTAACAGCAAACTCAGAGCCATGACGAATTCAGAGGCACTACCGACAAGGGTACCAAAGCGAGAGATTGGTACAGCGTTGCCAATTAGGGCAACCAAGGTTCCCACAAATAGCCATGGCCATTTCAGCCTGACCCAGATGCCGATACCAATCAGCAGTACGAACAAATTGACCAAAATTGTTACAATTGGTGGACCACTCACTTCGGCCACTGTGTAGCGCAAGGTGCCAGCAAAGGTGACTGGAACCAATTCTAGGCCAACAAAGTGGGTCGCCACTTCATACCCACCCAGTCCTAGGGCAAGTACCCAGGATAACACTCGTACAATTGTCTTAGCCCAAACTGCTCCAGCCCGGTGAGCTAGCTCAACAGCAATTACAATGAATAGGGGCACCACTAGGAAGTGTAAGAGGAAGCGCACCATACTCAGTGATTTCAGGAGATCTCCTTCACCGATCAGGCTCCCCATGGCCAAAACTAGATTGTCATAGCTAATGCTTGCTAGCACAATGGGCAGGACAATCATGGCCAGACTAGTTGAGCGACGCCACAGGCGAATTGCCCATGCCAGTAATACCAATTCCACCAAACCAAGACTGAGATGGCCAAGGGGATAAATTTTTAACAAACTTTTAGTCATGATGTTCCATAAACTGAAACAATATCTAAGCTTGGTCTTGATAAGTGCTATGGCTGTGGAAAAACGTGACCAACCTATACAAGACCGGCTTATGGGTAAGAGTATTGATCGTCGAATAGCAATTACCCTTAGTTACCAGTTAATTGATTTAAATTCATTGTTGCAAGTTCCTGGATGGAGAAATTTACGTTAATTAATAAATCGCAAAATATTGTAGTCAAATCCGACATCATCATTCACGTATTAGCTAAAATCCGGTAATGCTGGATTAATAAAGAGACTCAGCCCTAATCGTTTTTTACAATACGGCACTTTTTCGTGACCCGGTTTGGAATATCTCAGTTATGTTATCCTGATCACAACTAGCTTATAGATGATTCACGGGGCTGAATGGTTACCATCGGATTACAGTCACCGTTAGGAGCTTGAATATTTTTCTGTCTCTTCTTGTGTCAATTAAAATAAAATACTCTAGAATTAGTAGGGTAAAATTATTAGGGGCGAAAAGGTTACGAGCACCAGCCTTGAGCTGGGGGGATTATTACGTAACAGTTACACCGACTTAGGGTGGTGAATCATGACGAAATCGAAAGGATTAGCTTTAGTCTCAGGGTTCATAAAACTGATTATCATTTGTAGTCTGATTCAACCGATGCTCGTCGGTTGTACTAAACCAACAGAAAATTTGAGTAAAGCTGATTTAAATCAAGAGATTCAACCAACAGAAAATTTGGTTAAAGCCGATTTAAATCAAGAGATTCAACTTCATATCGATCAGATGGCGTTAATGGAATCGAAAACGATGCAAGTTAAGGTGCTGGATATAGTAGAAGATTCCAGATGCCCAGCTGATGCCTTCTGTGTGCAACCAGGACAAGTGACCATTGCCTTCGAGGTTATCCAGGAAAACTCAGAACCAGAAGAGGTTGAGTTAACCCTCAGAGCAGCCCAAGAAAATTTAGCTGTTAAAAATTTTGATGGCTATTCCATGACATTAAAAAATGTTGAACCCTTGCCAATGAGTAATCAGGAAAAAATAATACAATCAGAGTATATTGTAACGATTGTTGTATCGAAGAGTTAAACCCTGGTAAATCTAACCTATTAATTCTCGTTTGGGTATCGATTTTTTCAATCGAGACACCACAGATAAAGGGGTTGCTGATTTGGATAGATGATTGATGAAACTCTGAAACAGGGTGAAGAGAGTGGAAGTAAAGCAAGATAAAACAGACTCAATCATCCTACCCATAAGCAATGCTATAAATCAGAAACTGTTTTGAGTTTCCTTCGCTATGATTAAAAGTGGCTGGCAAGGTTTCCAAGCTGTTGCTTCTGGCAATAAAACTTGGCAAAAAAACCTGCGCTAGCAAGGGCGATCATAGTAATAGCAAAAATACTTAAATACTACTATGCCTACCAAGATAAACCATCACCACCATCACCACCATCACCACCATCACCACCATCACCACCATCACCA
>WTKN01000359.1:0-12482 GCA_011524395.1 Moorena sp. SS36440bin_2 | reverse complement strand
ACCATCACCACCATCACCACCATCACCACCATCACCACCATCACCACCATCACCAGCGCAACCCTCTGTACTGTATACTTCCGGCGTATATGCTGCGGGAACTTTCAGAAAATGGAAGCCCTATACAGCGAGAACGAGCATTGAGCGCCCTAGTGGAATCTGGTCAGTTCCGTGGGGTGCGCCAGGAATTAGCTGACTTCTCCACACGACCCAGTGCCCGAGAACCAGGAGCAGCTAAAGAACGGGTGATCTACCATGCAGACTACCAAACTCGTTTACCTGGCCGTAAATGCCGGGGGGAAGGAGAACCAGCCACAGGTGACACAGCAGTGGATGAAGCTTACGATGGTTCTGGAGCCACCTTTGATTTATATCGTGACATATACGAGCGGAACTCGATTGATGATCGCGGGATGGTGTTGAGCTCAACGGTTCATTATGGGAGCGGTTTTGACAACGCCTTCTGGAATGGTAAACAGATGACCTATGGGGATGGGGATGAAGATTTGCCAGAAGAGGAGAGACTCTTCAATCGCTTTACTATCGCCATCGATATTATTGGCCATGAGCTGACCCATGGGGTGGTCCAATATGAAGCGGGACTGGTCTATCGGGATCAACCAGGTGCTCTCAACGAACACTTTGCTGATGTGTTCGGCATCCTAGTTAAGCAACGGACACTGAACCAAACTGCTAGTGAATCAGATTGGGTGATTGGAGCTGGTCTATTTACTGAGAATGTCAATGCTATAGGCATTCGCTCCATGAAAGAACCAGGGACTGCTTATAACGACCCCAGAATAGGTAGAGACTCTCAACCAGGTCATATGAGAGACATCTACACTGGGTCTCAAGATAATGGTGGGGTTCATATCAATTCTGGTATCCCCAACCGAGCCTTCTACATTGCTGCTCTGGACATTGGTGGATACGCTTGGGACAAGGCCGGTTGGATCTGGTATCTGACTTTGAGGGATAAGCTGGGTACCACCTCAGATTTTGAGGATGCTGCCAGAGAGACATACAAGGTGGCAGGTGACCGATTTGGTGTTGGCAGCCTGGAACAAAAAGCTGTCCGTAAAGGTTGGAAAGAGGTAGGTGTTGAGATTATTGAAGAGGCTCCGAAACCTCCAACCCCTGAAGCCCCAGGATGCGGCGCAGGTGCGCCAGACTTTATCAGGTCTTTCTTCATCCCCGCCCCTTAAGGAGTAGGGCTGTTTCTGGCGTCGGACTAAAATTTCACGGGTAGGGAGATAGGGAGATAGGGAGATAGGGAGGTGGGGAGGAGCTACCTGTAGGGTGGGCAAGGTTTTGCCCACCCTACCCATGGATTCTGTGGGTAAGTCCTGTCACAATGGTGCAAGATCTAAGAAGTAAAGACTATGGGGGTGTTATGAAAATATACTTTGAGCGTAGTGGTGGTTTTATGGGGATGAATATGGCAACGGAGGTTGATACTGAATCCCTATCGCCAGAAGAAGCTAATCAGGTGGAAGCTATGATTAATACTAATAGTTTCTTTGAGCTACCAGCACAGCTGATGTCATCAATACCGGGTGCCGATCAGTTTAAATACAAACTGACCGTAGAAGTTGCTGGACGGAAAAAAACTGTGGAAATTGGTGATACAGCAGTTCCAGATATCCTGCAACCTTTGCTAAGACGCTTGACCACTATGGCAAGGTCAAGGTCGAATTAAGAATTTAGAATAACGTAGTCGGAGCATAGGGGATAATATCAGGATCAAATCCCCCCACTTGATTAGTGCGGATAACCCAAAGTTTAGCGCCATGGTTTAACAAAAGACTAGCGATTTCGTCATGACCACGTCGCGGTAGTACAGTCCGCCAGCTAGTAAGTCCTCTAATGATCGGGATAATGGGATTGTCACTGGTAGCAACTCCCACCAAGGTTTCAGCATTTTCCTTCCAGTCACTACGAACAATTCCTAGGGGAGTCAGCTGTTTTTCTAGTGCTTGTCCCAACTCGGATAATTGTTGAAATCGCTGAGTTTGGGGGTCTGCTGGATGACTTTTCAACCACTCTTGAATCTCAGGATTGGCATTCACTTCATCTTCTATCTGTTGGATGGCTACATAAAGCGCTTGATTGGAGTCTTGCACACAGGATTCTGCTGGTGAAACCAATGCTGCACCGTCACCATCCCCCGTACGGTAGCGAGCCATCATTACTTCTAACTGATGCTTCAATTCGTCCAAGGGTGATAGTTTAATATCACCAAACTCGTAGTCTTGAGTGACTGCATCTAATTTAACAATCACATCAGAAACAGGTCGATTGCCTAACCAACCCCGCTGCAAATTTCCCATATAGTTCGGCCATTTGATTGACCCTGAAACAATGCCATCGGTGTTACTAGCATAAACTTGATCGTACTCTATATCAAAGCGTAATTCATCGCTTAATGGGTCACGCACTACATGAGCAATACCATAGGCAAAGTGACCGGTTACCATATTAAAAATGGCACGTTCATCTTTTTTAGTACCACCAATTCCCCCAAAAAGATGGATGACAATTCCCCGGTCTCCTTCCTGCCAACGGGATATCGCAGCGTCTGGTTGTTCAGCTAAAGGATCCAGTAGAACTGTCTTGCCAGTACCTTTTTGCTGTTCGGTATTTTCCCAATTTTTTTCCTTAATGTACGTTACCCCTTCTTCAACTCCCAAAATTACTTGATCTGGCTCTAGCCTCATCAACGCCCTAGGTTCAATTCCTTGGGTAACAAAAATACCGTCAGGATCCTGAGCACCATAAATATACCAACCAGCGCTATTTAGAGGAGAGTCTTCAATCTGGGAATTGGTAGATCTAGGGATGCCATCCTGGTCAGCCACTACTTGAGGAATACGAATAATTTCTTGAGGTCCATCAAATTGTTTTGAGTCTTTATTAAAGTGCGATACTTCAAAGCGATCGCTTTCAAGAGCCTCCCGTTTAATAATGGTAACCAAGCCATAGAAGCGACCAGTAATTTGCACTGGCTCTTCAACAATACTCAAAGACGTCCTTGTTTCTGACTCAGTCACAATTGGATTTTTAACCATGACAATCACATTATCGTCAGGTCTGGCTCCAGCCAAAGATTCCAGGGGACCTACCCGATTTAGATGATTTAATCGAACCGGATGGATAGTGCCGCCTGTGATGCTATTTATAGTGGCTTGATTAAAATTAATATCTGTGGTAACTCGCTTCACATAGTCTTCAATCTCTGGAGCATCTTTACTCCATCCTAAGGTCACAATTTGTCCCAGCAAATGCTGATACTCAGCAGCAGCATGGTATACTTCAAAGAGGACAGAATCATCCGTTGTTCGTTCCTCCTTTGGCGGCTCGATCAGTCGTCCTATCCACTCACTAACGGGTTGATAAAGACTTGATGATAGGGTCTGATTTACCGGATAATAACTAGGTTGATTGATCTCCTCGTTACGATTCAGTTCGTAGTTAGATGGTTTCGGTTCGGTCATTTTTTTCTGGGCTTGAGAGTAGATAAAAAATACCACCCCGATTACTAAAATTAGGATAACCAGGACGATTACCAAAGGGTTTTGGAGATTTACCATCATTACTATGGTTTTTTTTTAAAAGGGAACAGGGAACAGGGAATAGGGAGTAGGGAGTAGGGAATAGGGAATAGGCAAGACCTAATCAATTCTACAAGAATTTTTGGTAAGGTCAAAAACTGTAATCCTTCTTTCCAATTGATCAGGTAAACAGAAGAAACATAATATTGATAATTCCGTCTCCCCACACTTACCACATTTACCACGCTTCAAATGTTTACCACACTTTACACACTTTACACACTTATCTCTTTTTACACACTTACCTCTCTTCCCCTATTCCCTGTTCCCAGATCCGCTGTTCCCTACTCCCTACCCCCTACTCCCTACCCCCTACTCCCTATTCCCTTTAATCTGACGCAACCACATCCATCCTAGAACGGCTATTACCAGAGAAACCCAACCGGTCAAGGGCTTTAGCAACAAAAATCCTCCAATGGCTAACATTGCTCCAAACATTAGCAATATCGATGCCAGCACCCGTTTTAGATCGTGTTCCAAATCCTGGATTGGGGCTAAACCGGTGCGAAGCTGCTGACGTTTCCAGCCAGGACCGGCTGGACGCACCCGTCGATAAAATTCATCTAAGGTGGTATCAGATTCTGGTGGCGTGAGTAACATCACCACTATCCACAAAACACCTGTAATTCCAGCAGTTACCAGCAGACGCCAACCAAAGTCAGGAATCTGAATCACTGGCACGACACTAGTACCAAACCCGACTACAAAACCAGCAACCATGGCGGTTAGTTCCGCAGCAGCATTAATCCGCCACCAGAACCAACGTAACATTAACACTAATCCCGGTCCCGTACCAATGGCAATTACTAATCGGAACACGGTGGCAACGTCTGTGGCAAAGAAGGCGGCAATGGCTCCTAAAACCGTGACCAGCACTGATGCGATCCGCCCCACTAAGACTAGTTCTGATTCTGAGGCTTGGGGATGAACAAAGCGCAAATAGAGGTCATTAGTGAGATAGGAGGCTCCCCAGTTAATGGAGGTAGACACGGTACTCATAAATGCCGCAATCAGGGAGGTTACCACTATCCCAAGCATCCCTTGTGGCAGAAAGTCTAGCATTAGTTTGGGATACCCCAATTCCCGGTCTGCCAAATCTGGATAGATTACCATTGCGGCGAGGGCAACTAATATCCAGGGCCAGGTCCGGATTACATAGTGAAAGATATTGAATAGCCAAGCGGCTTTCTCGGCATCTGCTTCATTTTTGGATGCGGCCAAACGCTGGACAAATTCACCACCGCCATCACTGCGACGCCATGCCCACCATTGCAGGAACACATAGGCAGAGAATGTGCTAGCACTGATGCCAGCGGTTTCACTCCAACTAATCCCTCCGGAACCAACTGTGAGGGGAAAAAAGGCTAGTACATCCTGTTGGGTAACTTCCTGCACTTTTGGGATTAGTTGATGAATACCACCAACATGGTTAATGGCAACTACAGCAACTATTATTGCTCCGAGTAGGGCAAAAAAGAATTGGAAGAAATCTGTAGCTACTACGCCCCACAGTCCAGCAAAGCCAGCGTAAACTAATACTAGAATACTTACTCCTAATACACTCCAGAGTTTTACACTACTGGCTTCGGGGGCAATACCAAGGCTTGGCCAAATTTCTAGAGCACCTACTACTTTGACCATGGCTAGCATGGCATAGCCAATGGCAATACAGTTGATTGGTACAGCAAACAGAAAGGCTTTGGTTCCCCGTAATAGGGCAGCTATCGAGCCACCATAACGGATTTCGGTGAGTTCGGCATCAGTCACAATTTCTGAACGTCGCCACATCCGGGCAAAGATGTAAATCATGATCAGATGGGATATGCCAAAACTCCACCATTCCCAGTTGCCCGCAATGCCTCGATTGCCCACTACCCCGGCAATGTAGAGGGGGGTATCTATGGAAAACGTGGTGGCAGCCATACTGGTACCTGCTAACCACCAGGGGAGCGATCGCCCCGAAACAAAGAAATCCACAAGACTGCCGGAAGCCTTGCGAGATAGGTATAGTCCTAAGCCGAGGGACAAGACTAAGTAAACCAGGACAATCAGCCAATCAACGAGTTGCATAAATTCCGGTTGCTGGTCACGGATTGAGATATCATATCAGATTCCGATCTCGGAAGTGTGGGGAGTCGGGAATCGGGAATCGGGAATTGGGAAAAGAAGGCTCTAAAATAGCACAGGATTTTCGGTAGATGCAAAAAAAATCTAGACTTAATGTACTTTTAGTTACAAAACACTGGGAAGCATCAGCCCTAACCTAACTACATCAACATATATATATATGTAGTTATGGTAATTTCATCAGTTACAAAGGCAACGGGAAAATGGGGTGACCTCGATTCCCAAAGAGGTAATCTGAGTGAATTAGATCTATGGTGTATGATTTGTGGTGGCTTCCACATGACGGGTGAACACTGGAAATTTATGGCAGAAGATATGCCTAAAGATCCAGTGGATATGATCGAAGACCTCACAAAAATGGGAGTTTATAAACCTGATACATTTAAGATGGCAGATGCCGTTAATGCTGCTGATATTAGAAAGGCACTGCTACTAAAAGTAGCTGGTAAAGGGGACCCGAAGAGGGAGCAATTAGTTCTAGAGTTAGCTAAACAAGCTGGTGGTATAGAAAATGCTTTTGCTGCTGCTTTTGGTCCTAAAGCTGGAGAATTTTTCGGGGATGTAAGGCATTACAATAGTTTCAGCCGCCGCCGCTTCTTGAAAAATTTAGCAGTAGGTGCTGCATTAGTTACCCTAGCCAACTGTACCTCTAAACAGCAAACTCAGGATTTAAAGACAGGGGAGAATGAACCACCACCCAATGTAGACAGTCTAGAAAAAACAGACCTGAAAATTGGATTTATCCCGATCACATGTGCCACTCCTATTATTATGTCTGAACCTTTAGGGTTCTACTCTAAGTATGGTTTTAATGCCAAAGTAGTAAAAATGCCTAGCTGGGGTGCGGTTAGGGATTCTGCGATCGCAGGAGAACTGGATGCTTATCATATGCTAGCCCCCATGCCTATTGCCATGACGTTGGGTTTAGGTTCCGCCACCTTTGGAGTTAAACTAGCCAGCATCGAGAACATTAATGGTCAAGCCATTACTGTAGCTAACAAATACAAAGGTAAAATTAACGGTCCCGCCGATTTCAAAGGCTTCACCATCGGTGTACCTTTCCCTTACTCCATGCACAACCTCTTAATTCGTTACTACTTGGCCACTGGCGGAGTTGATCCCGATAAAGATGTCAAAATTCGCCCTGTTCCTCCACCAGATAGTATTGCTCAGTTGGTTGCAGGGGACATTGATGCTTACTTGATGCCCGATCCCTTTAACCAAAGGGCTGTCTATGAAGAGGCTGGATTTATCCACAAACTTACCAAGGATTTATGGGAAGGACACCCCTGTTGTGCCTTTGCTGCAAGCGATGCTTGGATTGAGGAAAACCCCAACACTTTCCGCTCCCTCAATAAAGCAATTATCGAAGCTGCCGGTTATGCCCGTAACCCAGCCAATCGTCCAGAAATTGCCAAAGCCATCTCCGAAAGAGCCTTTTTGAACCAGCCTGTGGAAGTGGTGGAAGCTGTACTAACGGGTAACTTTAAAGATGGTCAAGGTAACACCAAAGCTGTACCAGACAGAATTGATTTTGATCCCTATCCTTGGCAGAGCTTTGCGAATTGGATTTCTTCTCAGTTAGTGCGTTGGGATTTGCAAGGAGATGGAAAAGTCAAATCAGCTATCACCTCGGAAAAGTATGATGAAGTGGGTAAAGAAATTTTTCTGACAGATTTAGCTAGGGAATTGGCTCAGGAAGTGGGACAAACTCCACCTACAGAAATTTACCGTACAGAAACCTTGGAATTTGACACCTTTGATCCAGCTAAACCCCAAGAGTATGTAGATGAACAAATTAAAAAATACGGTTTTTAAAGGATAACTAGATTCCCGGAAGTATAATTCACCAAGCTCTTTGCAGATAAAAGCAAATACAACATGACATCAATACCCAAAAACGTAACTTACAAAAAACAACAACTCACAATCTTTGAAAATGAAAACTTCAGAGCTCTGTTGCTATTTATCGTTTCCCTAGGCATATTTTTACTGTTTTGGGAATTAGGGGCAAAGATGAAGATTTTTGCTAAGGGTATGCCCACTGCTTCCCTAACCATTAAGGAATTATGGTATTGGGTAACCCATCCATTTTATGACAATGGACCTAATGATTTGGGTATTGGTTGGAATTTGTTAATTAGCCTGCGGAGAGTAGCCATTGGCTACACGTTAGCGTCAATCATTGCTGTGCCTTTGGGAATCTTGGTAGGTATTTCCAAAATTGCCTTTAAAGCCTTTAATCCCTACTTCCAGCTTCTTAAACCGGTTTCTCCCCTGGCTTGGTTACCTTTGGGGCTGTATATATTCCGGAACTCAGAGATGACAGGGATTTTCATTATTACCATTGCTAGTATTTGGCCAACCCTAACCAACACAGCGTTTGGTGTGGCCAATGTTAACCCAGATTACCTGGATGTTTCTAAAATTCTGGGCGCTTCTAAATGGCGCACAATTTTTAAGGTGATTATTCCCGCTGCCCTACCTAACATCATCTCTGGTTTGAGAATTAGTATGGGTATTTCTTGGTTGGTGATTGTGGCAGCAGAAATGCTATTGGGTACGGGTTTAGGTTACTTCATTTGGAATGAGTGGAATAACCTTTACATACCCAATATTCTGGTGGCAATTTTTATTATTGGGATTGTGGGTATTGTCCTTGATCAAATATTTGCCTATTTTGAAAAAATGGTTTCTTTCGGTAAAAACTCCTCATGAATAATTATTATGAGTACTTCTTTTTCTTCCAAGGGCCGTAAGGTCATTAGTGACAATGACAGTGACGCTCAAATTTCATTACGTCATATTTCAAAAACGTTCCCTGGTAAAAAGGGTTGGTTTGATAAAATTACTGGGCAATCTTCTGCGGACTTTGTCGCTATCGAAGATATCAATTTAGATATTGAGCACAACACGTTTGTGTCGATTATTGGCCCGTCGGGTTGTGGTAAGTCCACCTTGCTGAATATTATCGCGGGTTTGAGTTCCGCTACCAGTGGCGAAGTGATTATCAATGGGCAACTTGTGACTCAACCAGGACCTGACCGGGGTATGGTTTTTCAAAACTATGCCCTTATGCCTTGGATGACTGTGGAAGGTAATATTAGGTTTGCGGTGGAAACTGTCTATCCTAAAATGTCTGCGAGGGAGCAAAAACGGGTTATTAAGGAAAATATCCAACTAGTGGGTTTAACCGGAGCAGAGAAAAAACATCCTCACGAACTATCTGGGGGTATGCGACAACGAGTAGGTATTGCGAGAGCTTTGGCGATTAATCCCCAAATTTTGTTAATGGATGAACCGTTTGGTGCGTTAGATGCTCTGACTAGGGGCTTTTTGCAGGATGAAATCGAACGCATTTGGGAGCAGCAGCGCAAAACTGCCATTATGATTACCCATAGCATTGATGAAGCCCTCTTGTTATCCGACCGGATTGTCATGATGACCAAAGGCCCTGCGGCGCGTATTGATGAGGTGCTTGAAGTGCCTTTCCCCCGTCCGCGCGATCGCACTACGGTTGAGCATCATCCTGCCTATATGGAACTTAAACAGGAAATGGAAAACCATCTATATCGGGAAACTAGAGCTGTAGAAGAAGCGAGAATTCACTAAGAGGTTGTCTGAGAAGTCTCATTTGCTACATCCAAGCCCCCTAAATCCCCCAATTTTGGGGGACTTTTAGAAGCAAATTGACTCTTGTTCCCCCCAAAGTTGGGGGGCTAGGGGGGCAAAATTCAGTATCAAAAAACTTTTCAGATATCCTCTAACTAAAAATCCTCCGTTAGTGTAAAATACCAAAGATAAAAAATCAGGAGACATCAATTATTATGGCAATTGCAGAAATTACTAAACAGTTGTTAGCCGCAAAAAAAGAAAAAGGACTTACCTTTGAAGATTTGGAAAAAGTTGTAGGTAGGGATGAAACTTGGGTCGCTTCTGTGATCTATCGTCAAGCTAGCGCAGATATGGAGGAAGCCACCAAACTAGTCACCGCTTTGGGTTTACCAGAATCCGTAGCTGAAGAATTAACTGTGCCACCTCTCAAGGGTTCCCTAGACCCTCAAATTCCTACGGATCCTCTAATTTACCGCTTTTACGAAATTATGCAAGTGTATGGTATGCCGATCAAAGCGGTGGTTCATGAGAAGTTTGGGGATGGGATTATGAGTGCTATTGATTTTTCCATAGAAGTAGAGAAAGTGGAAGACCCGAAAGGCGATCGCGTACAAATTATCATGTGTGGTAAATTCCTACCCTACAAAAAATGGTAGCTTAGGATGATTAATTCGGTTGGGATAAACGTAAGTTATCCAGGTGCATTTCAATGCATGCTGTTTGACCCGGTGGTGCGTTACGGGCCGGGCTCTCTCAACCGATGTCAAGAGAGGGAAAATCAAGGGGAGCCCGCCCCTAACGCACCCTACGCTACTAATCTTAATGTGTAGTGCTATACCAGGGAATCAGTGTCAACTAAATCCAAAACCACGAACACATTAAAACAGTTAGATGAACGGCTATTGTCTGAGTACATCACAGCCTTAGTGTGGTCAAACCAAGGTAATTATCTAGCTATTGTTACTGCTGCAGGAGAACTGGCTTTATGGCAACAGGGTAATCTGGAAATTTTGACAGGCAGCCATGACTATTCCCTAGACTGTGTAGGCTTTTCCCAAGATGGCCATTATCTAGCCACTGCTGGACAGGAAGGCAAGGTTAGGATCTGGCAATTGGGGGTCAATTCCCCCAACTTTAAGCCCATTACAACCCTGGATCAGGGCAACGCTTGGATTGACTCCCTAGGTTGGCATCCCCAAAAAAATCTATTAGCCTTTGCGGTCAATCGGCAGGTTAAGGTTTGGGATGTTAACGAAGGGCAACTAATGGCAGAGTTAAACTTTGCAGACTCATCAGTTTTCAATATAGCTTGGCATCCCCAGGGTAAATTGCTGGCTGCTAGTGGCCATGGTAGTGTTAAAGTCTGGAACATTGAAAACTGGTCAGACCCACCAGAAACCCTTGAACTCCCTGGATCTAGTCTAGACTGTGCTTGGTCATCCCATGGTGACTATCTTGCTTCAGGCAATCTAGACCGCACTATTTCTGTACTTCACTGGGGTAATCCTTCCCCCTGGTTAATGCAGGGATTTCCCGGCAAAGTCAGTAAAGTTGCTTGGTCAAATACTTCTGATCCAGTTTTAGCTTCGTCTTGTCAAGATGCGGTAATTGTGTGGGAGTTTAGCAACGAAATCAACAACTGGCAAAATCGTGTGTTACAACATGACCAAGCTATACAAGCAATTACCTTTGCCCCCAATTCATCCCTACTAGTTTCCGCTAGTAATGATGGTGGTATTCAACTATGGTCAAAGGCTAAAAAGCTTACTAAAATAGTTAGCGGAAAAATAAAATTTTCTTGTTTAGCTTGGAACCCTACTGGAGACTATTTAGCTGCCGGAGGGCAAAATGGTGAAGTAATAATTTTGCAAAATTCTATTTCCAGTTCCAGTCGGGGATTTGGTTAATAATAATGAACTTATTTCAAACCTCTAAGTCTAAAACTAATTCAGCTAAAATTAGGGAAATCAAAAACTGGGTTTATCACCACTTGGCAATAGATCCGGAAATACCTATTTCTGTTAGTCAATTACAATGCCATGAACCAGATTGCCCTCCCTTAGAAACTGTGATTGCCATCATGAGAACACCTCCGCAACAATATAAGATTCATCAATCTATAGAAGAAATTCAGGAACTAGACATCCAAAAACTTTATAAAACTAATTAATTAGACTAAAAATCCATGGTTGCAACTACTGTAAATAACGCTATTCCCGTCACTGTTTTAACTGGCTATTTAGGAGCAGGAAAAACTACATTGCTCAACCATATCTTGACCTACGAGCATGGTAAAAAAGTAGCCGTAATTGTTAATGAGTTTGGGGAAGTTGGTATTGACAATAAGTTAGTTATCGATGCCGATGAAGAAATCTTTGAAATGAACAACGGTTGTATTTGCTGTACCGTGCGGGGAGATTTAATTAGAATCATTGGTAACTTGATGCGCAGACGGGATAAGTTTGACCATTTAGTCATTGAAACCACTGGGCTTGCTGATCCTGCCCCCGTAATTCAAACGTTTTTTGTGGATGAAGAGATTCAAACCCAGTTAGACCTTGATGCCGTGGTAACGGTAGTTGATGCTAAGCATATTTTAGAGCACTGGGATAGTGATGAAGCCCAGGAACAAATTGCTTTTGCTAACGTGATTTTGCTCAATAAAATTGATTTAGTAGACCCTGAACAACTGGAGGAGTTAGAGCAAAAAATCAAAGCCATGAATGGTTTAGTAAAAATTTATCGTACCCAAAACTCAGACATTGAGATGGATTCAGTGTTAGGGGTGCGGGCTTTTGACCTTAAACAAGCTCTAGACATTGACCCGGACTTATTAGGAGAAGATGCTCATGAACATGATGAATCCGTTTTTTCCTTTGCGATTGTGGAACCAGGAGCAGTAGATTTGGAAAAATTAAACACCTGGCTAGCGGAATTATTACAGAGCCAAGGCCAAAATATTTTCAGAATGAAAGGTATTCTTAATGTAATGGGAGAAGATAATCGATTTGTCTTCCAGGGAGTACATATGATTTTTGAGGGTCGTCCCGACCGTGCTTGGAAACCAGAAGAAACCAGAAAAAATGAGTTAGTCTTTATTGGTCGCAATCTTGATGAAAACCAATTTCG
>WTKN01000412.1 GCA_011524395.1 Moorena sp. SS36440bin_2 | reverse complement strand
CCGATTCCCGATTCCCGATTCCCGATTCCCGATTCCCGATTCCCGATTCCCTAATTCCCTGCTTCGATTAGACTCGAAGCCCCTTGAGCATCCATTGGTTCCGATAAAAAAAAACCTTGGCCATAATCACAATTTAACTCTTGCAAGCTTGCCATTTGTTGAGGAGTTTCGATGGCTTTACCTGTTACTGTTATCCCAAGCTGGTGAGCTAGAAATATGATACTTTTAACAATAGCTTTATTTTTAGTTTCAGACTCTATGCTTTGGATAAAAAAAGTATAAATTTTAAATATGTTTATGGGCAGATTAGTTAAATGAGCTAGACAAGAGTAGCTACTCCCCAAATCATCTAGGGCTAATTTAATCCCTAAGCCTTGGAGTTGGTTTAATTCTATACCTCCGTCAGCTTTTGCAGTTATTAGTGAATTTTCGGTAATTTCTAATACTAAATTACTTCCAGATATACCAGTCTCCTGCAAAATTTGTTGAACCTGAGGCAGGAAAGTGGGATGGCACAGTTGTTGTGCAGAAACGTTCACACTGATGAACAATGGTATAGTATTCCGAAGATGCTGCCATTGATGTAACTGCCAACAAGCAGTACTTAAAACCCACTCCCCCAGGGGAAGAATCAGTCCGGTTTGCTCAGCAATTGATAGAAACTCGGATGGTCCAGGTAATTACTAAACGTATCAATCTGCCGCACCGGAGTGAATGTGCTTTTTCATCAGACCCTTGAGACTAGAGCGCCTGTAAAGTGGGCTTTGAGTATTCTAGATAAAAGAACTTTGCCCACCCTACTTTAATTGGTATTTTTTTTCTCTACAGTAGGCTGGGTTATTCGCCCACCCTATTGTAGGTGTTATGGTGACAGTTAACTGTCAACCGTCAACCCTTAGACCAAAGTTGGTACAAGACTGCTCAAATGGGGATACAGAGGAAAGCGATCGCATAACTGTCCCACACGCTGACGACATTCAGTTGCCACTTGCTCATCCTCTGGATTCAGTAAGCGATCGGCAATAATATTACCAATTTCAGTAAATTCTGCCACTCCCATGCCTCGGGTAGTCATGGCTGGGGAACCTAGGCGCAAGCCACTGGTCACAAAAGGCGACTCTGGGTCAAAGGGAACAGTATTTTTGTTAGCTGTAATCTTGACACCGCTCACCAATTGGTCAGCTCGCTTACCTGTCATACCAATAGAGCGCAAATCTACCAGTAATACATGGTTATCTGTACCACCAGAAACAATCTTTAACTTCCGGTTTTGGAGTGCCGTTGCCAAAGCCTTAGCATTTTCAATTACCTGAGCAGAATAGGTTTTGAATGCTGGGGTCAAGGCTTCCCCAAACGCAACCGCTTTACCAGCAATCACATGTTCCAACGGACCTCCCTGAGTTCCAGGAAACACTGCCTTATCGAACTTTTTACCCAAATCCGATTGATTAGTCATAATCAAGCCACCCCGTGGACCACGCAGGGTCTTGTGAGTGGTAGTAGTGACCACATGGCAGTGAGGAAGGGGGTTAGGGTGATGACCAGTAGCAACTAAACCAGCAATGTGAGCTATATCCGCCATCAGGTAGGCACCCACTTCATCAGCAATGGCCCGGAATTTTTCAAAGTCAATGATGCGGGGATAGGCGGAATAGCCACAAATAATCAGTTTGGGACGCTCTTTCATAGCAAGTTCCCGAATCTGAGCATAGTCCAATTGCTCAGTCTCTTGGCTGACACCGTAGTGACACACCTCAAACCATTTGCCGGACACATTGACCGGTGAGCCATGGGTAAGGTGTCCGCCATGGGACAGATCCATCCCCATAATCTTGTCACCAGGTTTTAGTAAGGCTAGAAATACCGCAAAGTTCGCTTGAGCTCCAGAATGGGGTTGCACATTGGCATGAGCAGCACCAAAAAGTTCTTTAGCACGGTCAATCGCTACTTGTTCCACTTTGTCAATGAACTCACAGCCGCCATAGTAGCGCTTTCCGGGCAATCCCTCAGCATATTTGTTAGTTAGCACTGAGCCTTGTGCTGCCATCACCGCTGGGGAGGTGAAGTTTTCACTAGCAATAAGTTCCAGATGCTCCCGTTGACGTTGGAGTTCCTGTCCCAGATAAGTGGCTATCATGGGATCGGTTTCGGCGAGAAAATCGAAGTTAGTTTGAGTCACTTTCTTTACTTCTAGGATCGATCACGTTTGGTCATTGACACAACAACCTTAAAGGTCGATGTGCTTACAAAAAATCCTCTGAGGGAATAAAGCCCCGTCTAGGCAAGAGCGGGGATCAAAAACTGAGATAGCGCTTTCATGGAGGGGTTTATCCCATCAGCGACTACCAGTAGCGAAATAGCAGCTTTAGTCGCCCTGAAGATTTTTTGGCAGGTGGTTTGTTTGGACACGACCCGTGAAGTACCCCAGCCTGCTTCGCTGAGGTTGGGGCTTCCAATCTCAACTCAATCAGGGACGGTCTTATTCGTCTTTCGGGCTTCCCGCTTCATCCGCCGACGCCTCAACCAGAGGCGCGACCCTAGGCCGCGAGCAATACCTCGCGGCCTAGGAGGCGCGCCTCTGCTGGAATTGGTCTTACTCAGCGTCCACAGGCAGACATCCGCCTTCCGCAGACGTATAACTTTTACGACAGACTCACCTTGGAATTACGACTCTATGGTCAACCAGCCGGGGCTTGTCTCTTCCCTGATCTCTGCTAGTACTTTGTACACCTTTAGGTTTGACTAATTGATAAGAAATCAGACCATTTGTAAGGTAGTCTTTTAGTCAGTCAGGCGGGTCTTGAAGTTACCGTAAGGATAGTGGAGCCTTTATGGTTAGTCGGCTATGCATAAAAGGGTTAAAACTGTTTGATTAAGGCTCCACTATCCTAAGGTTTCGTCTCAGCAACCAGCTTTATTATAACACAATTCGCAATAAGTCGCCGTCTCGCTATCCATCCCCACCCTTTTAAGGGTGGGGATGGATAGCGAGGATTGTTAAAATTATTATACAACACTTAATCATCCAGGGGATATAATATAAGAATACGGTTAAAGAATAGTTCTAATCAAAAGCAATTATAAACAAGACTTAAGCACTAAGCTGATTGATCAATATTTTATATTAGTATAGGCATAAGGTATCGTGAGCAATTCAACATTTCTATCTATGCTCTAGCCTGTTGAGAAGACCTTAGACTATTGTAATTCGGCATCAGCCCTGATAGCGTAATGGGATTAGTGCTATGTTAGTAATTCTAACGGATAACCAAGTAATTTCCCCCGACCTTGTATGTCAATGTTGTTTACTGGCTGACCCAAGTGGTCAACCTCGCTGGCATCAAGGAAAATTACTTTGTGCCCATGTTCTCAATAAGCTAAGTGAGAAGCAAGCTCAACAGTATGAGTGTGAAATGGGATTCCGTCTGGTAAATATGGATTGACTTTTCTAGTAAGAACTTTTGTACTAAGCCGCGTAGGGTGACATGCAGGTCAATAGCATTTCAGGTCCCTCAGGGGTATAGTCTTGTGCTGCGCTATGCTGAATAGTAGTTAGTGTACCCCTTATCTGAACATCTTCAAGGAGAAAGCACCATGACTTGGCGCGGGTCAACAGATGTTAAAGACCGGATTTTTGCAGCCCTTCCTTATCTACTCCCTCTAATAGAGGTTTTGCCCTTTGGTCAATTTATGCTAAGACAGTTTCCGATTCTGGGCATTATTTACCTGCCACTACAACCGTTAATTTTAATTTACGACAATGTCCCGTTGGCGGGGTTAATTATTTTCTTTGTTTTATTCTTAGCGGTAGTCAGAAACCCACAAATCAGCCATTTCGTTCGCTTTAACACCATGCAAGCGATTCTTTTAGACATTCTTTTAGTTTTGGGTTTTCTATTGTTGCCAATTTTAGTCCGAGCACTAGGGGTTAACTTGCTAACAGAAACCTTATATAATATAGTATTTTTAGGTATGCTTGCCGCCTGTGGCTACTCCATGGTTCAATCATTGATGGGTCGTTACGCAGAAATACCAAGCCTTAGTCAAGCCGTTTACAGCCAAGTCCCCTAGTCTTGCTTAGTCTTGGCCTGGGTCGGGCGTGATATCACCGTATTTTCCAAGTGACCAATTCCCTCAATTTCCACCCGGACGCGATCGCCAATTTCCAGTGCTCCTACTCCTTTGGGTGTCCCCGTAAGGATCACATCTCCTGGTACTAGAGTCATCACCTGGGAAATGTAAGATACCAGAACATCTGGCGGAAATACCATTTGACTAATTAAAGCTGATTGTACTGGCTCAGGGTTGTCATTCAGAAATGTCTGCAATTTTGCCCCAGCACCCAACTCCCGGACTATCCAGGGTCCGAGGGGACAAAAGCTATTAAATCCCTTAGCCCTGGTCCACTGGGCATCCCGCTTTTGTAAATCCCGAGCCGTTACGTCATTAGCGATCGTATAACCCCAAATTTTGGATTGAGCTTCGTCTGGTGTGCAGTCTAAGCAATAGTCACCGATTACCACTGCTAACTCTCCCTCATAGTCTACTCGCTTAGACTGAGGCGGATACTGGATGGCTTGAGAGTCAGGAATTATAGTGGTAGGGGGTTTAAGAAACAGTAAAGGTTCCTCAGGAACTGATGTTCCCAATTCCGCTGCGTGTTCAGTATAGTTTTTGCCTACAGCCACGATTTTAGTTGGTGCACACGGAGCCAGCAATTGATAGCTTTCTGGTTCCAACTCTAAATCTATAGGTTGTCCCTGTAACCAAGGTGGTGCATCCAGCACCTGAATAGTGCGGGTCACCTGTAACAAACCGTAGTAGGTCTGTCCTTTAGAAGATTTAACTCGGACGTAACGTTGTGTCATAACAATAGATGTTCCTTGATAATTTTACGAAAATTCTCTACTTTATCCAAAGTAGTATGGAGTTGTTAGTACGTCAGTACTGAGTACTGATAGCAGATTGTCCTTAAGAGTACAATAGATAATAAGCTGCATTTAGCTAAGGTCCGGGCTTATGCCCTACGTCCGCACCTGCATGTCGGCATGGGATCAATGGCGGACAAGAACTTTGATACTTTGTGATCATCTATAATGAACATAGTAGGGTAATCAAATTAAGAGCTAACCGCCACCTACTAGCTAAAAATAGAGCTTTTTTGTATTTTCTGGCGCGGAGATGAAACCTGATGGTTAGTGGAGCCTTTATGGTCAGCAGGCTATGCAGATGCATGGTTACAACTTTTTGATTAAGGCGACCCTATCCTTACGGTAACTTCATGGGTAGGGGCATCTCCTGTCGTGAGTAAAGCTTGCCTTACGCGCTCCGCGTGGCCTACGGCCTTGTATCCTAACCGTTGGGTGGAGTTGGCAAGAAGCCTACACTTAACTCGTTCGCTGAGCGGCTCTGTAAGAGCAGAGTCAGTGTAGGAGTATGTCACACATAGCATCTTCTGGTAGTGTCTGGTTGTGTCTAGTGGTATTCCCCTTTGAAGAATGTACTATCTTTGAGCACAATTTAATTGAAATTGGTGGCACTTGGGGTTATAATGTTAAATTGGTAATCCTTGTCAAGGATTGAGATAAAGGATTCAGATAAAAGTATTCAGATAAGTCTGACCACTCCAAACAGAAAAACAAATAGCGAGAGTTAGCCACTTAATTTATTGAGTGGCCGTGGAGCGCGCCGGGATTCCCATACGGAGATCGTGATACAATAGAATTGTGAGTAAGAACAAGGTTGGTTGCGATTATCTTCTGCTAGTACGGTGAGATTCCGGCCAGGTGGAGACGGGGGAAATCCTACGACCATATACAGGTAAATAATGCAGCAAAAGTAGTAATTTATTGCCCTGACTTGTTGGTACAACCACTCTGAAAGCTATTCCAATAAAAAGTAAATCCACAGGTTAATTTTCAAGTTAATCCGAGGGAGGTAGGGCAGTTTTGAGTCTGCCACAATAGTATAGGCTAATTTTAGTCAGTACTATAAGCATCACGGAGCGCGGTTTCAACCCGCGAAGTGATTCCGCGCTTGTTTCCACGCGATTTCAATCCGTGGAGAACTCAAACTTACCGATCCGGTAAGTGTACGCTTAAGTAGCGATAGATCAATTCCTTGCTTCTTTAACTATCCAGTAGCAAGTCAATTACCCAGCCTTGACTATGACCTAAGGTATGGTTCAAGGAAAGCTGATTGTTAGTGCTGATTGCTAGTGCTGATTGTTAGTGCTGTCTATCGGATAAAAAGAAGCCAAATTGTCCATAAGGAGATTAATACCAGTGCCAAACACTTACGAAATGATGTACATCCTCCGTCCTGATTTGGGCGAGGAACAAGTAGATCAAGCTATCGGCAAATACCGAGACCTATTGCAGGAACTCGGTGGAGAGCAAATCGAGATTCAGCATCGTGGAAAGCGTCGTTTAGCCTATCCCATAGATAGGTACCGGGAAGGGATTTATATCCAAATGAACTATAATGGACCAGGTACCCATGTGGCCAAGATTGAGCGAGCAATGCGTCTAAGTCAAGATGTGATTCGCTACCTCACCATTAGAGAGGAATCATCCCCAGCCCCTACACCAGAACCAGCAGAAGTTGAAGCGTAAACTTTTCCTATTCTAGGGCGTAATAGGTAATAGGTAATGGGTAGTTTGGGATTACCTATTACCTATGCACTCTTTTCTGGCTACAAAACACTTAAGGAATCAAGACTAAGGACGAATAAGTATCGATAAATTCAGTTCTTGGAAAGGTTCGGAATCTGGCTTAATCTCAATTTGATTCGGTTGAGCCGATTCACCATTAATCAGTAAATTATACTTACCCTGCTGCAAGCCTTCTAAATAAAATACCCCAGCACCGTTGGTAATCGAAAAAATCGATTTTCCTGAATCAACTGGTACTGCTTCTACCTTCGCCCCCTGCACCGCTTCTCCCGCAGCATCAGTGACTACACCTGCAAAGGTGTAAGATAGTACCATTGGCACAGTAACCGGAGTATAGCTACCCGGCACCACCTCCACCGCATAGGCTGATTCCTCGGGCTTCCAGTCGATGGGATATCCGGCGGGGTCAAAGTCGAGGCGATAGGTGTCAGGGTCAAGTTTGACAAAAATCCCATTGTTACGAATGTCTGGTCGAAACGAGGAAATCGATTTATTATTCAGCAGTAACAGTAAATCTGGCTCTTCGACGTAAATCTCTTCCCCTGAATCTCGCTTACCATTGCCATTGTTGTCAAAGAATGGCTGAATTAACAATCCCCCTCGGCTGCGTAAGCGCTCAAAGCGGGTGTCAGCACCGCTAAACCCTGACTGGACATTGATATTGGGAGAAAGCTCAATCCTGAACGTGTTGCCATCAGAGGTAGTAGATATTTCTTGGTAACGTAACCGCAATACTAATCCGGGAATCACCGCACTAGAGGCTGAGGCAATCAATCCATTACCCCGAGAACCGAAGCCATAGCCGAAATCAAAGTCCCAGAGATATCGACCATCACTAGACCGTTGTGGAGAACGATAGCGCCAAGCTAAGCGAGCCAAGTGATCATCACGGTTATTGGAATCCCGGGTTTCGTAACCCAGTCGCAGGGAATGTCCTCTTGAGCCACTGCTATTGGACAAATAATAGATTAGTTCGGAATTGGTAGTGATTTCATTGCCTCGATGGGAGAGTCTTAGACTTCCCAGGTTAGACCTCAAACTCCAGCGCAAGTTATTATTGGTGTCCATGTCAGCACTGGCAAAGAGTGAGAAATTTTGGCTAGTGTGGGAAATGCTCATACCAGCAGCTAAGGCTTCCTCCCGAGTGTTACCACTGGCTCTTAAGGTTAAACCACGAAAGGCTTGCCAGTTGACCCGAAACCGTTGGGCTAGACTATCACTGTTGAAGTTAAAGCTTAGCTTAGGGGAGGGTTGGAAGGTAATACTGGCATCATAGTCTATCCCCTCATCCTCTGTACCCAAAAGAGCAGACACTTTTACCTTTAAGGGAAAGCCAGCAGGTTGATAGAATAGTTCCCCTAAGCCCAACACTGACTCGTCGTAAACCACCCCCATCCCTAAAGTCAGGTCTTCTGTGACTCCTAAGCGATAGGCAATTCCACCCCGCACGTCTGTAAACTCACCAAAGAAATTCCCATTCCGGTTCGATTCTCGACTCAAGCCAGTGGAAACAACTAAAGCAGAGGCTCCCTTGGTTAATTGACCGGGTAGAGTAGAGAAATTGGCCTCTCGAATTTCTGGGTCCGCAGTAAGCTGTCCATCGGGGTATAGAAAAACGCGATAAGTATTGCTACCGCCTCGTCCAGTTATGACATTTTCAAAGCGGTAAACCCCAGAGGAGTCCACTAGAATTTCATCCACCACCACATCATTAAAACCTTGGGTCAGCTGCACCAACGTGCCCGGTTCAGCTTCCCCAGTAATGCTCCGTCCAATATCATTGGCTTGCAACCGTTGGCTAGGACTAAATCCACCCCTTGATGAGGGTGGGGTAAATCCCCACCGCTGGATAGTGGTCGCACCCCAATATTGACCTGTCCCTTGACTTTGCCAAAAGGTGGGGTGGGAACCTAGAACAAAATCCGCTGCATCGGTTTGCCGAAAATACTGGGCTTCTTGTAACCGAAACGTCCCGGTATCGGTTAAATCCGGTTGGCGAGTCCTCAGAAACCAGCTACCTCCTAATAAGGTGCCGACGGTGGTAAATTCTCCACTATAGTTTGTGGAATTAGAAAAAGAACTGCTACCACCCCCTCTACCACTAATATTCACCCGTTGTCTGATAGCGGATATGCTAAACGCAGGGGCATCAATCTCAGATAATCCTTCCAGTACCACTGGGATTTCTGGAGTTCGCCGACCTTTGCGCCGCATATTCAACCAGGGGGGATTAAAGCTAATCGCGTATTCAATGATGTCAAACTCCGTCGGCACTCCTAGAAGAGTTTGGATGGTTTTGACCGGAATGACTACTCCTAATTCTGGGTCAGTTGGTAATTCTTCTGGATTGATGCGGGTAACTAAACCAGGCGATCGCACTTCTAATTGACCATCGTCTAAGGGTTTGACATCTAATTTCAAGCCCTTAATCACATCATCTAAGGGAATCAGCCATGTTTCAAAATTAATTGCCTGGGAACCATCTTCAAATCCCCGCACTAAGGTACTAGGAATCACATTCTGTTTTCCCAGATTGACGCCTACAGGAAGAATAATCAATTGATCACTATCGTTTCGCCTTGGGCTAGAGGTAGTGGCGGCGACTTCCGGTTTTGATACCTCAGGTGCTAGGGTTTGGGCAAAAACGGAAGTTATGGTAATCAAAGAACACAACAGAGTTGTTACAGCTAGATAAGCTAGTGAAATAAGTTTCATCCAACACCTATGAGCTGACTAAATTTTGTAAGGGAAACTACATACAGACTTCCCAACTTGGTCAGATCAAGTAACAGTAAGTAAGGGGTTTGATACTTCAGGGTTGCTGCACTAGGAGTACTTACGTAGTAACTCTAACTGTCGATTGGTTTCTTTTGGCACTTGACTACTAGAAAAACGATCACCCCATCACCCTATCACCCCATCACCGGTAATTTTATCCACCGTAATCAACTTCACTGAAATTTAAAATTCGGTATCTTTCCGGATGTATCCAGTTAATAAATTAGGAAACAATAGAAGTATAAACAAACAGTTGATTTCCACCAGATAAAGGACATGAGAAACCAATTCGGTAAATCCTTAGTTATTTCCGCCTTGACTGCTTTAGGTGTTGCTGCTGGTGCTACCAGTGCCTTTGCTCAAACTGCTCCTGGTCCTGGTCCTGCTGCTATAGACCAGGATTTTGAATTTATGGGCACAGTAGAGGGAACCTGTTCTTTTGTAGAGGTTCAACCTGGTACTCTAGCAAACCCTGATCCCAAAATATTAGTTGCTAATGAACTAGAAGGTGAGACTGCTACAGGTTTGATGCTTTGTAATAGTGCAGCAACTGTCTCTCTTGGGGACTTGGTGGCGATGAATGATCTATCTCAAGATGTTTTAGACACCGCCGAAACCTACACCTATGGCGTTTCTTTTACTGAGATTGACGGTCCAACGACTGACGATTTAGTGGCTACTATGGGAGAGCCAGCAGAATCAGTAAATTTACCTGCTAGCGAATTCGAGGTTGAAGCTGACATGACGATCGAGGGACTCTTACCCCTTGAAGGTGGTGATTACGCCTATAAATTTACGGTTACAGCTACAGCTAACTAAACTTAACTATTAGCTAGAATTCAACCACCTATCCCCCTAGGGAATTGATGTTACTGCAATTAACCTCTATATTTTTAGTTGTCTCCGTGGGAATCGGCTTGAGCAGATTTTTCCTACGGAGATTTTACCAACAAATGACTTATTTATAATAATCTAACATTTTTTGTAGGAAGCAGGGAGCAGGGACTGAGGCCGTAGGCCACGCGGGGCGCGTTCGGAGCAGGGAGCAGGCAATAGGCATGCTAGCAAGAGGGACAAAATATTGTGTACCTCATTCCTAAACTCAGCAAACGTGAGTCTAGCTTACTTCTGACTTCTGACTTCTAACTTCTGACGCTAAGCGTAGCGCTATATGTGACACCTCAGCCACTAATAACTAGTAATTAATAAAAAGTAATAGTTAGATAAATTTTCTATATCTTTGGAAATAATCCGGATGGTAATAGGGGAATAATACGGATATAAAACCGTAAGGTTATCCTAGGAAATTACCATGTCAAAAAAACTGATAAAATCCCTAGTCATTACTACGATAACTGCCTTGGGCATAGCCGCTAGTGCTATAGGTGCTGGTGCCCAGTTAGCCACATCCGACCAGGAGTTTATGTTTTTTGGAAGAGTGGAGGGAGTCGGTTCATTTGTTAACGTAGAAATTGGTGCCCTAGAAATTTCTGCCAATCGATTGACTTCTATGGTTGAGCAACCAGCTAGAAGTAACCTAATATTTAATTCTAACGTCATGGTCAGTATTGGAGAATTGATTCCCTTGAATGAGCGGTCTCGGAAACTTTTAGAGCAAGCAATTCAGGTAGAGTATGGAATTTTAGGTCGTCCTATGGGTGGCAGTCCAGATGCCGAAATTATTGAGATACTATCCAAAAATGGTCAAGTAGTTGATAATCGAGACCAATCCACAGTAGAAACTAATGAGTCTGTTAACTACGATCTTGTGGCTTCTTTGTCTATTGAATCTTTGACACCCCTGGTGGCTGGTGAATATCTCTATAAGTTTAAGATTACTGTCTCTCCTAATTAGTTTGTCATCGTAGCTTGTTTAATTTTGTTATCAAAAGTAGCTTCAAATAATAAACTATAATTACAAGACAATAAGTTATATATTTGAGCTTCTATTGGATTTTCCGGAAAACTTCCCAATTTTTCTACTTTTTGGAGTAAATCACTATACAAAACTTCATAGTCTTTATCGATATCAAAAAATATCATGATTGTCAATGCTAATAAAACAGTAATTCCATGTTTACCAAAATAATGGTAATCACTAAATCTATATTCAAATTGTCCTGTTTCATCAAAATAATGTTCTGTCGTTTTTTGTAAAACTTGGGTTACCATTTTATTTATATTGACCTGGAAAATACAATAATTTAGATCTTGATTAAAGGTAAAAATTTGGTTTTCAAACACAGCCATTTCATCAAGGCAACGGTTAATTAATTTTTGCAACTCATCAATCGCATCTTCTATTGTAGTAAATTTTTCAAGATAGTCTTTGGAGAGAGGATTTCTAATTTCTTTAATATGAAGGTTAATTTCTTGAATTCTTTGCTCAATTTTATCATCAAGAGCACTTAATTCGTCGTTAAAATATTTGATAAGTTCAAAGCAATACTTACTTTCATCCTGAGCATTTTTTTTGAAAATATTATACTCTTTTAAGTTGTTGAAAAGTGATTGTTTTTTGCATTCATATTCTTCTTTTTTAGCATCACGCTGGTCAATTTTAGTTTTAATCTTAGCTTTTTCTTCTTCAATATTTTCAATATTTTTTTTATATTCTGTCTCTAGAGATTCAAGATAACTATCTTCAGATTTAATAGAACTTCTTTCTTGCTCAAGATAATCACTTTCTTTATCAAGAGACCGTTTAGATTCATAAGTCAATCTAGCCGAACTACGGTTAATCCTGTCAATATTAGCATTATACTTCTTTAGTCTATCTTTCCAACTATCAAGACGAGAGTTTAAATTATGACGACGTGATGAAATGTCAAGGTAACGAGAATTATTAGCATCAATACGGGGATTATACTCATCAATAAGTTCCTCAATTTCTTGATTAAGGGATTCAAGTAAAGTATTTAATTTATCTAGTTCTTGAATTATTGCTAAGATACTATCCCAGTCTTCATCTAATTTTTGCTTAACAGATTCTTCTTCTGTTTCCCATTCTTCAAATTCTTTATTTCTGAGGTCATAGGCTTGTTTTTGTCTATCAAAAATAGAAGTCTTAATTAATTGATTAAAATACTCAATTCTTTCTGTAAAAATATATTCTTTGGATCTAATTAAATACTCAAATTTATCTTCCAGTGACTCAGACTTTTTTTCAACAATTGGATTATCACAAACATCGCTTACTATATTCTTAACCTGTTCAGCAATAGAATTATCGTCTTGGTCTGACTGAATGGGAAGACTGACAATAAAATCAAATAAACTATAAGATAGTAGATGTAAAGGTTGATCGCAAGTATCACTTCCTGTTGCCTTTTGACAAGCACCATGAGCATATAATCGGATTAATTCTTGCTTAACTTGATTAACATATTCATCAGGAGTTTGTTGCTGTTGATATTGAATTAATTCTTTAAAAAGTTGACCTTTATTTCCTTTTAACATTATTTCAGACTCATGTAATAAGTCTGAAATACCTTCTCCTGTAAAACAATTAACTCCAATAATAACAGGCTGAGAATGTTTTCCTAAAACTTTATGATGAACTTTTAAAATTTGGGTAGCTGTGTCTTTAATATTTGATTCTTTGGCAAAATAGTTCATCCCTGTTTGCTTGTTGACAAACATATTAAAAACGTAAATAATATTTTGGTGGAATTTTAGTAAATCTCTTAAATATTGGCGGTCCCCTCTCGTAAATAGTTTTTCTGGTGCTATGAGATAATAAATTAAATCTGGCTGGAATTGTAGATTTACAAATTCTGATATACTGAGATTTTCTTCTTGAGGAGCAGAACAATTTTCTCGATATCTTGCTAAAGTAAGGTCTTCTACAATGGGACAATCCTCAATTTGATTAATTCCTAAAGCAACTCGATTATAATTTTCTAAGAGTTCATCACTACAAACACCAGGAGTATCAAAACATTTTAAACCAATAGGAAACTCAATTAGATTAATTTCCTTAGTACAATCCTGATGACCTGTAGACAAGAAGTAATCACTACCAAGCAAACGATTACTTAATGTCGTTTTACCTGCTCCTGTTCTACCTGTAAAAAATAAGTTAATATTATCAATATTTCTAGGATAATTGCCGAGCTTTTCAATTATAAACTTGGCACGAATTTTAGAAATGGATGGAGGCTTAAGTTGGGAATACATAGTTTTTTCTTCCTAACATGTCCTTAAAGAATACTTTTTAAATCTAGAGCAGGGAATAGTTAGGATTTCCCCACTCTGTTACAAGGTTCTAAAGTTAGAATAAAATTCTTTCTAAAATTCTGCTAATTTCTTCTTCATTCTCGCTAACAGCAAAGGAGTTAATCGCTTCCTTATATGGTAATAATATTGCTTGAGTTTCTTGACGCCCTACTTCTACTATTTCCTGAAAATCAGTTTGCAAATTTTGTTTTCTATTAACACTTTCAATGCCTAAGCCAATAGATAACAAGTTTTCAACAACAGGATAACCACCTTGTAAATATTTTTTGCCTATCTCTTGTTCTTGTTGTATTACTTCTGGGACTTTTTCTAAAACTTTTTTCTTAACTTCTTTCATGCCCATAAATTTATTCTCAGTAGTTGTGATAGTTTTAACTACGGGTTTAATCACATCCTCACTAACAGTAACTTGTTTTTTCTTTTTCTTTCCACCCATTCCAGCACCACCAAACATACTAGCACCAAGAACAGGTAGAAATGCTAATCCGCCGGTTGCTAAACCAGCTCCTATTGCCGCCATTGTACCACTCGCCATTTCACCAAAGGCAGCCGCACTTGCACCTGCTAATTGACCAAGATCAAACCCACCAGCCATACCACCAAGATCAGGCCCACCAGCCATACCACCAGGAGAACCTTGTCCATCTACAGGGTTTTGTCTTGATTCTTGAGATTTTTCATATTCTATAACTTGTTTTTCAACTTCTACGTCTTGAAAATCAGGTACATACTCACTTTTTTCAACTTCCCGGTTGTTATAAACAATCCGATCTACTAAGATTGTTTGTGCTTCTTCTCGTGAAATTTTGGCCTCTTGAGCTAACTGAAGAATTATATCATTGAATTCTTTTGCAGCTTCCAAGCTAGCATCTTCTTCCTGAAAAACTCGAATACCATAATCAGCAACTGCCATATAGGCTTCATTGATTAACTCTTGATTACCTTGTTTTTCATCTACTTTACGAGTAGCTAGACGACTTGCAATCTGAATTAATGCTTTGCGATAACGGCAACTACGTTCTTGTATAGCAAATTCCTTCAGTTGATCGGGTAAAACTTGTTTAAAGTTACCAATTTTATTATCTGGTAACATTGTAAGCATTAGTTTGGTAATTTGATTAATTCCTGTCCCTTGCTTACAGTCAATTTCAACAATAGGCACAGATTCATCAGGGTAGAATTCTTTAAAAATTTTAGTTATTTGTTGCGTTGCATCTTCTACACTTGCTTGACTGGTTATTCTTGTTCCATCATCTGTAAAATGAATATTCAGTGCAAAAATAACTTTATTTTTATCAGTTTGTTTTTTCTGTTTTCTGAGTAAAGCTTTTAAATATTTACGATCTGGTTTCACAAATTGAGTATGAGGAGCAACCACATAAAGAATAATATCAGGTTTACAATTTTCCTGATTTTCAGGAGATTGCCATTGCTCTACAGCTATATCTTCTTTGACAACTTTTTTAGTAGTAGGATAATCTGAGCAATTCCATAACTCAAATTTATCAATAGGTATTAATTCCTCATCTTCATCATCAATCTGGGGAAGCATCAAAGCAGCTCGATTAATATTTTCGTATGTGTCGCTACAACCACCAGCACCAGGAAGATCAAAATACCATAAATTACTACGCATTTTAAAGAAAACTACCATCCAAGTGCAATCTGTTTTACCTGAACTTTCAAAAACCTCATCATTATTAACATCATTAATAGTATTTGCTAATTTTTTATCAGGATCTATCAAAGTAACTGCTAGTGTAGTTTTACCTGCACCTGTACGTCCAGTAGCATAAAAATTAACAGGTTTTGGAAATAACTCTTTTTCAGATTGTTTTTTTAACCATTCTTCATCTACACGACCACTTAAATCTACTTCTCTGAAATCAAATAGTCGCAAAACCTCAGGACGATCTTGAAAGATAAATTGTAGAGTTTGCAATGCTTTGTTAGACATGATAGATGTCTCCTTATTTAGTATTTATTATTTTTTTATGGTAAACAAACCAAATTGCTTCAAATTTAGATGTTTTGATGGTTTGAATGATTTATTGAAGCTTAATAGCTTTTTCTTGGCAATTAGCTAGTTGATAGACATTTAGCAAGTTGGTTGAAAATTTAATATCATCTTTTTGGGCAACCTCCATTACTAAGTTAAAATCAGGGAAAAAGTTGTTAACTTTATTATTACCCCAATAAATTAATGGTTGTTCAGCTTGTTGATTAGCTTCTTTGATTAAACCAAACTCCCCTAACATCATCTCTTTGTTAGACCAGATTTACGTAATTTTGGCAAGGAGACTGCCAACTATAGATCCTAAACAGGGGGTGCAGGGGTGCAGGGGGGGTGCATCTCATCTTTGTAAAAACATCATTAATAAAGCATCCCATTTAGGTAA
>WTKN01000396.1 GCA_011524395.1 Moorena sp. SS36440bin_2 | reverse complement strand
TCCCGACTCCCGACTCCCGACTCCCGACTCCCGACTCCCGACTCCCGACTCCCGATTCCCTAATTCCCTATTCCTCTACTCGCTCACCAGTCAAGCTAAAGGCACGAGCTTCAGTAATTTTAACTAGAACTAGCTCACCTTTAAGATGATTAATATCCCCAGTAAAGAACGTGAGACGATTTCCTTTGGTTCTGCCCATGACCTGAGTATTGTCTTTGGGATTCTGGTCTTCCACCAGCACTTCCTCAATCCGTCCCAGATAACGTTGCGATCGCTCAGCTGCTTTTACCGCAACTAGGTGGTTGAGACGTTGAAGGCGATCGCATTTGACCTCCTCAGGGAGCTGATTTTCCCACAATGCTGCTGGTGTTCCAGGACGAGGGGAATAGGCAGCGGTATTGAGCTGGTCAAAGCCAATATCCTCTACTAGTTTTAAGGTATTTTCAAATTGTGCTTCCGTTTCCCCAGGAAAGCCCACAATGGCATCTGCACTAATCGACGCATCGGGCATATACTCCCGAATGGTATTAATAATCCGGCGATATTTCTGGTGGGTATAGCCCCGTGCCATAGCTTTGAGAATATCGTTATCCCCAGATTGGAAAGGAATGTGGAAATGTTCGCACACTTGCGGCAACTCGTGACAGGCGCGGATTAGCCGTTCTGTAAAGTAGCGGGGGTGACTAGTAGCAAAGCGGAGCCGCTCAATCCCCGGTATATTACTTACATAATACAGTAAATCTGTCAAGGTGTGCTGATGCCGCCCCGATTCAGTCACCCCTGGTAAGTCACGTCCGTAAGCATCAATATTTTGCCCTAATAGGGTGATTTCCTTATAGCCTTGCCGTCCTAACTCCTCCATTTCTGCCCGAATCGCTTCTGGAGTACGGGATTGCTCTAAACCTCGGACATTGGGGACTACACAGTAGGTGCAGCGTTCGTTACACCCATAAATTATATTAACCCAGGCACTAATGCTGCTGTCCCGTCTTGGTTTAGTGATGTCTTCAACAATATGAATTGGTTCTGTAGCAACTAGCTGGTTGCCATCAAATACCTGGTCTAGCAAATCCCCCAAACGATTGGCATGTTGGGGTCCCATGACTAAGTCAACTTCTGGGACTCGCCGCAGCAGTGCTTCTCCCTCCTGTTGTGCCACACAACCAGCTACTACCAAGGTCAGGTCTGGTTGTTGGTGTTTGCGCTTTGCCTGTCTTCCTAGGTAGGAATAAACCTTTTGCTCAGCATTATCTCGAATAGTGCAGGTGTTGTAGAGAATTAAGTCAGCCTCGTTGGGATTTTCTGACCACTGGAAGCCTTTATCCTCAAGGATTCCAGCCATCCGCTCGGAGTCGGCTTTGTTCATCTGGCAGCCAAAGGTGGTGATATGGTAGCGGCGGGGAAATGAGGTCATCTTACGTTAAACAGCTAAGGATTGGATCAGGGGATCTCTTCTAATTATAGATTTCTCAGACCTACTCCTCTTGCTTATCCCTATCCCAAACCTAAATTACACCCCTAGACAAAACCTATAGATAGTTAGCAGCATTTTTCTCTAATCAACATTTTATTAACCAGAAGTTTGGTCTGGTTGGTTTACCTTGCTTGACTCTCTAATCATATCCGTAAATACACTTATTTTAAATATCAAGCTATTTGTATATATCCCTAAAATTATCGTTATTTTTGAAATTTAATTAAGTTAAGCTAGTATTTTTTTGTTTAATTTATCATTGTTAAAATTTGATATTTTATTTCAAAATTATGCGGATATTGCTAGAAAATTTTTGAAGTAATGAGTAGAAACTTTGAGCAAGGTCACCACCATGGGTTTTCAAAGCTATATCTTTTTGTCTACTCTGTTAGTTACGGTTTTAGGAAGTAATTTTTACCTAGGGGAGTCTAGTTTTGGAAAGGGATACCAGTCTGATTCTGTTGAACAGCAATTACTAGCTTTAAATGATGAAAGTTGTCCTCCTGGAAGCGGACGGCGAGAGAATTCTGATTGTTTAAGTTGAAATAATTTATCCTAAAAAATGGCTATATCCGGCTAAGATTAAGAGCTAAAATTAAGGTAAATTTATCAGGTAAATTTAAAAGGTCACTACCTGGATTTCCATTGACCATGAAAGCTGAAGGGGATAACCTTTGGTAATCCCAAACGACATATCGGTTCTTGATTTAGGGTGTTTCTACCAAATACCATCACTTCACTGGTATCAGAATTTACGTCATACACCACTGTTAATATCCAACCCTGGTCATGATTCAGGCTATCCGGTGCATAGACTGGTTCCGAGGGATAGCGATTTTCCCCTAAATCAGCCACAATCAAGGTGCTAGTTTGGTGCTCAAAACATCCAATTGCACCCAATAATTCTTTACTAATATCGACGACTTCGCGATGTAGTGATAAATAAGTATGAGGTGAGTATTGTCCTACTAGCTGTTGCGGCACCACAGGAAATTCACAGCTTCTATCGAATAACTGTTGTAACTCCACAATCTGACCAGTGTCAGGATTGATTCGGGCTTGCCACAGGGTTCCTTTCGCTTTGGTTTTAGTTTCACCAGTGGGAACTTCTTTCAAATACTGATTGGTCTGAAAGTCGGCATAACGGACAAAATCAATCACGATCAAGCCATCGTTGTCCACATAACCATTGCTGAAGTGCCACTGATACCAGGGTTCAGCTTCACCACGACTGACTACACTAAGGCTGTCACAATCTACAATAATAATTTGGGTTGACTTATTTGGGTGCCACTCCATAGCATCACCATAGCTGCACCAACCTAGAGCTACTTTTAGGAAATTCACTCGCACTGGGGGTACAAAAAATACTAGATACGGCCCTGCCAGAACAAAATCATGGATGAAGGGCAAACCCTCTAGCTGTACTGACCCTTGTTGGATAATTTTGCCAGTGGAGTTGCTTTTGTAAATGTTGAGTCTGCTATTAAGTTCAGCAGTCAGTCCAAAGTTGAAAATCTCTCCAGTTTTGGGATCAATCTTGGGATGGGCAGAAAAGGTTGCTCCTTTGCCTAGGCCAGATAAGTCATCAGTGCCTCTGGTTTCTAAGGTCTGGAGGTCTAAGGCATGGGGATGACCACCTTCCCACAGGGCTAACAATTTATCTGTTAATGGTAGCACTGAGGTATTGGCAGCATTTTTAACTGGCTTACTCCAGCGTTTCCAGATTGGTCCTGGTGTTGTCATGCCATAGTTGGGGTACAGTAATTTCTCAGCAGCAGCTTCTGCTTGATAGCCAGAGGTTTGGACGTACCGATAAACTCCTGTGGCACCAGCAGGGGTAAAATGCACTGCTAAAATTGCCCCATCACCATCAAACCAATGTCCAACCGCTACACCACCTCGCTGTAACCGTGCAGGACCATTTCTATACAAAGAACCTCGCAACCCTTCTGGGATTTTGCCAGAGATGACCGGGAGAGCAGTAGGCGGAAATTCAGTTGCCGGTTTTGCGATCGCATTCGCCCAGCCTTTTCTAGTAGATGCTTGATTCATCGTTGCTATAGCAGTTTTCAAAGGGAACAGGGAACAGGGAACAGGGAACAGGGAAGAGTGTGGGGAGATAGGGAGATAGGGAGATAGGGAGATAGGGAGATAGGGAGATAGGGAGATAGGGAAATAGGAAACATTGTCTTGATGCAGTCGCTCATGGGGGAAACCACGGCAGTTGCTCATGGGGGTAACCCCCAAGACCGCACTGCCTCCCCAAGACCGCGCTGCATCGCTTTTATAGGGTTTCCCATACTTACCAGCTACATTCAATTTTCTTACCCCGATTCCCGACTGCCGATTCCCGATTCCCGATTCCCGATTCCCGATTCCCTACTCCCGATAGTTATTACCCAGCTACTGCTGTCGCTTCTGGTTTCTGGGCAGACTCCTGATCTTTGCGCTGGATCAGTTCAATCTTGTATCCACTCGGGTCTTCGACAAAAGCAATCACTGTTGAACCATGCTTCATCGGTCCTGGCTCTCGGACTACCTTACCACCAAGAGATTTAATTTGGTCGCAGGTTTGGTAGATATCGTCTACACCAAGGGCAATATGACCGAAAGCATCCCCGATGTTGTACTGATCAACCCCCCAGTTATAAGTTAGTTCAATAACCGTGTTGTCAGATTCATCCCCGTAGCCTACAAATGCTAAGGTAAATTTTCCCCCTGGAAAGTCCTTCTGACGGAGCAGCTTCATGCCTAGGACATCGCAGTAAAACTTGATCGATTCCTCAAGATTGCCGACTCGCAGCATTGTGTGTAGCATTCGCATTAGCTTAGTGTCTCCTCTTGAATCAGTCAATTCGGTTCTATTGTATAGCAGTTGTAAAAGGGAGCAGGGAACAGGGAATCGGGAGTCGGGAATCGGGAATCGGGAATCGGGAATCGGGAATCGGGAAGAAATCCTCTTTACCTGATGAGTATCAGAATTGCAATAGCATTTTGCTTTGATATCTCGAATATAATTGAGAACCCAGGGCTATCCCTCGAATTGTGATCAAAGTCGGGTTTGGAGGTCTCTCTACTAGACCTGGCAGAGTGCGATCGCATTTTCCCACTTCCGATTCCCTTCAACCTTCAACCTTCAACCTTCAACCTTCAACCTTCAACCTTCAACCTTTAATATGGTCACTTGGGATCCCTATCTAGCATCAATCCGTAAAGAGTACGCCCAATGGTGGCACGTTTATACCCTGACCGATGTCGAAGACCGTAAGCGCAAGCAGCAGCAACAGACCCCTGGGCTATTTAACTTTAACCTGATGGTGCAAACCATCAAGTCCGAGCAGCCACAAACAGACCATAATCAGGAAGATACTGAGCGGTTGCCTGTGCTGGAAGGATTGCGAAAGTATGCTACTGACCATGTCTTACTGGTGGGACGTCCGGGTTCAGGAAAATCTACTGCTTTAGTGCGATTGTTGGGGGATGAAGGGATACAAGGGAAAATTCCGGTGCTGGTGGAACTGCGATATCACCAGACATCCGTGTTGGAGTTAGTGCGGAATTTTCTGAAACGTCATGATGTACTCCTCGACTCCACGGAAATCGAAAAACTATTGTTTGATGGACAATTCTTGCTACTGATCGATGGCGTAAACGAGCTATCTTCAGAAGACGCACGTCGGGATTTGACGCAGTTTCGACAGAATTACCAGAAGCGTACTCCCATGATTTTCACCACTATAAATTTAGGAGTTGGTGGTGACTTAGGGATTGAAAAAAAGTTGGAAATGCAACCCCTGAGTGCAGAGCAAATTTCGGAGTTTGTCCGAAAGTATTTGCCTGACAAGGGAGAGCAAATGCTTACACAGTTGGGCGATCGCTTATGGGAATTTGGACAAACCCCTCTACTATTGATGATGTTATGTTCCCTGTTTCAAAATAAGGGGGATATACCGTCCAATCTGGGGTTAGTGTTTCGCGAATTTACCCAGTTCTATTCTAAGCAAATCAAGCAAGATGTTAAGGTTTCCGAGGAATCAAGAGAATTTTGGCCAGACCTGCTGCAACAGTTAGGGTTTGTGATGACAACAGGGAATAACCCCAAAGAGATTACCGTTGCTATTCCCAAAACAAAAGCCCAGGAAATTATAGCTGACTATCTACGTCAGAAGGATTTTATCGATCCTGATGTTCGCGCCAAGACTTGGCTAAAGGACTTACTCAACCATCATTTGATTCAACAATCAGGAGACTTGATTGAGTTTAGACACCAACTAATCCAAGAATACTATACAGCGGAATATTTATTGAAGCAATTAGCAAGTCTTAGTGATCAGGAGTTGCAACAGAACTATCTCAATTATTTGAAATGGACAGAAACTCTGGTGCTGATGCTGCAATTGGTAGATGATCAAGCCGAAGCCCAGCGTGTTGTAAAGTTAGGCTTAGCAGTGGATTTGCAACTGGGAGCGAGGTTAGCAGGAGCAGTAAAACCTGACTTTCAGGAGCAGACTGTTGGGTTGGTGGTTGGGTTAAAGGTTCCCAAGTTTTTTAAGGTTGAGCTGTTGGGAATAACTGAATCAGATAGAGCGATACCTGAGCTAACTAAATCCCTGGATGATGAAGACTATTCTGTGCGTAGTAGTACGGCATATGCTCTGGGTAAAATTGGAACAGAAGTGGCGATTAACCCGTTAATTGAATGCCTGGATGATGAAGACTATTCTGTGCGTAGTAGTACGGCATATGCTCTGGGTAAAATTGGAACAGAAGTGGCGATTGACCCGTTAATTAAATGCCTGGATGATGAAGACTATTATCTGGCTAGAAGAGCGGCAGATGCTCTGGTAGAAATTGGAACAGAAGCGGTAATAGACCCGTTAATTAAATGCCTGGATGATGACCAATATTATGTGCGTATGATGGCGGTATATGCTCTGGTAAAAATTGGCAAAGAAGCGGTGATTGAGCCCTTAATTAAATGCCTGGAACATGACGACTCAGATGTGCGTAGTAGAGCGGCAGATGCTCTGGGGAAAATTGGCACAAACGTCGCAATTGAGCCCTTAATTAAATGCCTAGATCATGACGACTATTATCTGGCTAGAAGAGCGGCAGATGCTTTGGGGAAAATTGGCACACAAGTCGCAATTGAGTCCTTAATTAAATGCCTGGAACATGACCACTCAGATGTGCGTAATAGAGCGGCAGATGCTCTGGGTAAAATTGGCACAGAAGTCGCAATTGAGCCCTTAATTAAATGCCTGGAGCATGACCACTCAGATTTGCGTAGTAGAGCGGCAGATGCTCTGGGGGAAATCGGGACAGAAGTGGCGATTGACCCGTTAATTAAATGCCTTGATGATCACAATTTATCTGTGCCTATAATTGCGGCAAAAGCTCTGTTAAAAATTGGCACAGAAGTGGGAATTAATCGGTTAATTAAATGCCTGGATGATGACGACTATTTGGTGCGGAGAAGGACAGCAGAAGCTCTGGGGAAAATCGGAACAGAAGTGGTGATAGACCCGTTAATTAAATGCCTGAATGATAACGACTATTTGGTGCGGAGGAGGGCAGCAAAAGCTCTGGGGAAAATCGGGACAGAAGTGGTGATAGACCCGTTAATTAAATGCCTGGATGATGACGACTATTTGGTGCGGCTAAGTGCAGCAGAAGCTCTAGGAAAAATCGGAACAGAAGTGGCGATAGATTCGTTAATTAAATGCCTGGATGATGATGAATATTTGGTGCGGAAGAGTGCAGCAGAAGCTCTGGAAAAAATTGGTACAGAAGCCGTGATAGACCCATTAATTAAATGCCTGGATGATGAAAAATATTTTGTCCGGAGGATTGCGGCATCTTTTCTTGGAAAAAATGGAACAGAAGTAGCAATTGAATCGTTAATTAAATGCCTGAATGATCCTGACTCAGATGTGCGTGAAATGGCGACAGAAGCTCTAGGAAAAATAAGGACAGAAATGGGGATTTACCGGTTAATTAAATGCCTGGATAATCCCGAGCCAGCTGTGCGTAGTAGTGCGGCATATGCTCTGGGAGAAATTGGAACAGAAGTAGCGATTAATCCGTTAATTAAATGCCTGGATGATGACGACTATTGGGTGCGGAGTTATGCGGCAGAGGCTCTGGGAGAAATCGGAACAGAAATAGCGATTAACCAGTTAATTAAATGCCTCAATGATGACCACTCAGATGTGCGGAGTAGTGTGGCATATGCTCTGGGAGAACTTGGAACAGAAGTAGCGATTAACCAGTTAATTAAATGTCTGGATGATGACCACTATTTGGTGCGGTTAAATGCGGCATATGCTCTGGGAGAAATTGGAACAGAAGTAGCGATTAATCCGTTAATTAAACGCCTGGATGATGATAACTATTTGGTGCGGAGTATTGCGGCAGAAGCTCTGGAAAAAATTGGGACAGAAGCCATTATTCCGAAATTGATTAATATTCTGAATAATAAAGAATTTAAAGGAACTAATAATGACGAGATTTTTCAAGCAACTTTGAATATCGTTAAAGCTATTCAAAAGCGCTACCAATTCTACAACCCAAGCTATAGTCCCAAACCCTGAAAAATACCACCCTGCACAACACTTTTTGCACAACTTTCCCTAAGACTTGCCCCTAGACCCGCAGAGGAGGCTTATAATTTATGCGATCGCGTAGCGTGACCTACGGTCAATCGCTTTTAGCGTGGCCTACGGCCAATCCCGTAGCGGCTCAATGCTCACGCATCCCATTACTGAGCTTGGATTCATCGAACAACTTGCCCAATCTGAATTCCGCTTATTATTCCATTGACTTGTCTTGAGTCGGGAGCGCTGCATCAAGACAAGGAAAGCGCACCGAGGGAGTCGGCGTAAGACGAAAATTTACTGTACCTCTTCAGTATGATAAACCCTATAAAAGCGATGCAGCGCGGTCTTGGAGGTTTCCCCCATGAGTGACTGCATCAAGACAATGTTTCCTATCTCCCCATCTCCCCACACTTCCTACACTTCCCACACTTCCCACACTCTCTCTTCCCTTATCTTACTGATGCCTCTTTCTCCAACAACAGTGTCACAGGACCATCATTTTCTATAGAAACATCCATCATCGCACCAAACTCACCAGTTTCTACCCGCAACCCACTCAGCCGTAACTTATCCACAAATAGTTGATATAATCCCCTAGCGTATTCTGGAGCAGCGGACTGACTAAAGGAAGGGCGGCGTCCTTTGCGACAATCTCCGTAAAGGGTAAACTGGCTAACCACCAATAGCTCACCACCTATATCCTGCACGGACTTTTCCCAACGGTCATTACCAGTAGTCTCGTCTGGAAATAGCCTTAAATCTAGACACTTTCGCGCCATCCAGTCTAATTCAGCTTCCGTATCAGTATCCGCAATACCGACTAGTAGGTTCAGCCCTCGCCCTATTTTCCCAATAACTCTTCTGTCTACTTCGACTTGAGAGGATTTGACTCGTTGGATGATTACGCGCATATGTAGCAGTTCTCAATTGGCTGAGGTATTTCGTCCTGGGTTTTAGGGAACAGGGAGCAGCGGATCTGGGAACAGTAGGAAAAAGATATGAGTGTTTTTAGGTGTTATGATCAATGCCTATCCTAGACTGATTATACTCAATAACTAGTTTAAATGAGCGATTACCCCTTAAATAGCAAGGGATTCCACAAAGGTACTGTATCTATACAATAAAAAGCAATTTTCATAAAAATTGCTTTTTTAAATCAATAAAAGCCTTACTTAGTAAGCTTCCCAGCAATTATTTTATACTCATTTATAATCGCCACAATAGGGAAGCATTTCTTCCCGATTCCCGATTCCCGATTCCCGATTCCCGATTCCCGATTCCCGATTCCCGATTCCCTGTTCAACACTTCTAATTCCTAAAACCTAATTAATGATAATACCAAAAGAAAGGCAATTTCTAACAGATAAGTAATACAAACGCTACGGTTTAATAAACCATCCCAAAGATAGCCTTGGCGTTTGGGAGTATTACTGCGCTTAAATGTATAACTCCAGACAGTAAAAATAGCTGGACTGCGCAAGTTAAACTCCTTAGTCAAAATTTCCTCAATTTTTACCAAACGGGGATAGAAACCGCGCTGGAAGTGCTTCCATTGACTTTCTAGAATCCAGAAGAACAGGGGAATAGCACACCCAATCAGGGCGATGCTATTGTCTTTCTCTTTTAAGACCATGCGCACAACCACACCAGTGGCCGTAATCCCCAAGGCTTTAATCACCCAGATTTGTTTGTTGTAATCTTCTACAGTAGTTTGCAGGAAAAAATATTCCTGTTTGAGCAGATTTAGCTCGAATTCTGAGCCCGATGGGGGTTGGGGGTCGATGGGTGATGGGCTAGACATAAACGTTAGTGTTCAAGTAGACACAAAGTGTTTATTGTGCAAAACCTTTTGTATCGCTTTCATCTGAGCTTTGACCTGTTGCAGCTGAGTTTCAAGTTGCTGAATATCTTCCGATGGTAATGATACTACTTCAGAATAGGATTTAAGCCCAGTATGGGTTTGAGAATTACCCACACCAGTATGGGTTCCCGTAGCTTGGCCTACGGCCAACACCGCAGATTTAGCTACTGGTTGATTTTCTGTAGACCCAGTCTTAGTCACCACTGGTTCACGGTTTGACTGGAAGCTAGAACTAGTATATACGGTGTAGTTAATTGGCTGCTGTGGCGATGTCTGATTCTCGATCTTCTTTTCTAAAGGCTTGTGTTGAGCAACGTCCTGCTGGGATTCTGAAAGCCTAAGTTTTTCTAATAATTCTTCTTTTTTCTGAATTTGTTGTGCTAGATCTGATAGCTGTGACTGAAGTTGAGATGAGTGTTGAGCAGACTGTTGCCATCCTGCTATGGCAACACTGGCCATACCAGCTCCCAAGCTAATAACCGTTGCTAAGGTCAGGTAAGGCGTTGCTGCATCTCGCACATGACCGTAGAATAGTTGCTCCTCCTGTACTTTAATGGATAATGGCTGAGCACCGAACCAGCCTACGGGTAAGGTCAGCGCAGCAAATACTGTTGCTGAAATCAATGCTGGCCTAAATACAAATTTCTGAAGTGGGGAGGAAGTCATATAGTATATTATTGCCTTTAACAACCGGTCAGTAAAAGTGCTGAAAACTTAGTCATCTTAACTAGTCTTCCCCTAGCTTATTTAAAATAATTTTAGTTATTTGTGAGCCAACTATAAAATAATTGTGATTATTTTCAGCAATTTTCGTGAGCCATATCACCATTAGTATGGTGGCAACATTTAGGGCGATTATATCAACAATACTCTAGGTATAGAAAACTGTGTACTGTTGATGTTCCAGACCTTAAAGTGGCACACTCTCATTGTAAGCATTAAGTTATCAGCACCCAGTTATCAGCACCAAGGAGTCAGCTTTTCAACCATGGCTCATAACTGATAGCTAATAACTGATAGCTCACAGCTCCTAAGAGCTGAGATGGCTGACATGATTGATTAACTAGGAGATTGAAAACAAGTAACGTTTTGTTCGCGTAGCCTGGCCAATGGCCAAGACCTTACTTATCCTAGGGCGATTTAACGATTAAGGCAGTTGCAATCTTTACAGAATTAGAGGAAAAAGCATGTTGACTAAATCAGAAACTGCAATTGCGGCAATTGATGCCAGAGAGATATTAGATTCTCGTGGACGTCCGACAGTAGAAGCTCAAGTGCGCCTTGTTAGCGGTGCCGTGGGAATTGCCCAAGTTCCCAGTGGTGCTTCTACTGGTACTTTTGAAGCCCATGAACTACGAGATAATGATCCCCGTCGCTACGGTGGTAAAGGGGTACTCAAGGCAGTATCGAATATCAAAGAAAAACTCGCCCCAGACCTATTGGAAAACGATGCTCTCAACCAAATGTTAGTTGACCACAAGATGATTCGTCGGGATGGTTCGGCCAACAAAAAGAATATGGGAGCAAATGCCATCCTAGCTATTTCTCTAGCTACAGCTAAGGCGGCAGCGGCTAGTAAAGGACTACCCCTCTACCGCTACTTAGGTGGACCACTAGCTAATCTACTACCAGTTCCGTTGATGAATGTGATCAACGGTGGTGCTCATGCGGATAATAATGTAGATTTTCAGGAATTCATGATTGTACCAGTGGGTGCCCAGTCATTTCGAGAGGCTCTGCGCTGGGGAGCTGAGGTTTTTGCCGCCTTGGCTAAGGTATTGAAAGAGAAAAAATTGCTTACCGGTGTGGGAGATGAAGGTGGCTTTGCTCCCAACTTGGGGTCAAATAAAGAAGCGCTAGACTTATTGATTGCCGCTATAGAAACATCTGGGTATAAGCCAGGGGAACAAATCGCTTTAGCGATGGATGTGGCTGCCAGCGAGTTCTACAAAGATGCTCAGTATGTCTATGATGGCGCATCTCACTCACCAGAGGAGTTTGTTAATTATCTAGCTGAGTTGGTGGGGCAATACCCCATTGTTTCTATTGAAGATGGACTCCACGAAGAGGATTGGAGTAATTGGCAGTTGCTGACTGAAAAACTGGGTTCCCGCATTCAGTTAGTGGGTGATGACCTATTTGTTACCAATCCCACCAGGCTACAAAAAGGTATTGATATCGGTGCGGGTAATTCGATCTTGATTAAGCTTAATCAAATTGGTTCCTTGACCGAAACTCTTGAAACCATTGACTTAGCTACTCGCAACGGTTTCCGTTCTGTGATTAGTCACCGTTCTGGGGAAACCGAAGATACTACCATTGCTGATCTAGCCGTTGCTACTCGGGCTGGTCAAATTAAAACAGGTTCACTGTGCCGTAGTGAACGGGTGGCTAAGTATAACCAGTTGCTGCGGATTGAAGATGAATTAGGCGATCGCGCCATTTATGCTGGAACTTGTGGCATGGGACCGCTGTGTCAGGGGTGAAGGTTGAACGCGCACCCGTGGCCTTTTGGCTAAGGTTTAAGGTTTAAGGTTAGGAGGTTTAAGGTTTCAGGTTTTTTGGTGGGGAGTTTAGGAGGAATGGTTTTTTCCTATCTCCCCCTACTTCTGGTATCTTCTGCACATCCGTCCCACAACCGATTCACGGATAAAAACTCAGTTGAGGCAAGCCTAGGGTTTCATCCCAACCCATCATCAGATTCAAGCACTGTAGGGCTTGACCAGCTTGACCTTTGAGCAAGTTGTCGATCACTGACATAACGATAACTCGGTCAGTTCGGGTATCGACTTCTACCCCTATGTAACAAAGATTAGTGCCACAAGCCCACTTGGTTTGGGGATAGGTGCCACTGGGTAACACCCGGACAAAGGGAGAGGCGCGGTAAAAGGCCGTGTAAATGGTGAATAAATCTTCCCTGACTAGTCCCGGATCCTGCAATGTGGCATAAACGGTAGCTAAGATTCCCCGTACCATGGGAACGAGGTGGGGTGTAAATTGCACCCTGACTTCATGACTGGCTAAATGACTGCAAATTTGCTCAATTTCTGGGGTATGGCGGTGATGGGTCACGCCATAAGGGGCTAGAGAGCTGTCAGCTTCTGCTAGTAAAAGATTGGTTTTTGCCTTGCGTCCACCCCCAGAGGTACCGGATTTAGCATCGATAATGGCAGTGTCTGGAATAATCAGACCCTGTTTGAGCAGGGGAGCAAGGGCGAGCAGGCTGCTGGTGACGTAGCAACCAGGACAACCGACTAATTGGGCAGAGGAAATGCGATCGCGATACAGTTCCGGTAAACCATAAACAGCAGTAGCAGCAGTGTCTTGGTCGTGGCGCTCTCCACCGTACCAGCTTTTGTAAGTTTCTAGTTTACTAAATCGATAGTCAGCTGAGAGATCGAGAACTTTTAATCCTTTTGATAACAGTGATGGTGCTAGCTTATGGGCTAAACCGTTAGGCAAGGACAGAAACACTACCTGACAACGGGATACAATAGTATTTATGTCAATAGGCTCAATGGTTAAATTAACACGATGGCCTAGATGAGGGTAAAGCTCGGCAAATCCCTTGCCAGCACTGCTTTCTCCACCCAAATAAACTATATCGACTCCTGGGTGATCCATCAAGAGCCTTACAAGTTGTACGCCACCATAACCAGAAGCACCAATTATGCCTACTGGCAGGCGTTCTAAATCCCCCATCATCTTCCTTTCCTATAGGGTAATAGCTTTCACATCCTCCCCCACTAAAGGCTAATTGCTAGCTCAGTGGGAGATTCTCAACCTTGGGGCTGAGTATACACCTGTTTGCGAGACTCTTAACTAGACCAAGAACAACCTCAGTCCCTGTCAGACGCTCTCCACAGGTATTTTTATCTACTGTCTTGGGACAGTGGCTCGGTTTTCTACGTCCTGTTTTAGCACTATTTGTGCAGCTGCCACATTTTTTAGTCAACCCAATCACTAAAAAAAATTATCTCTTAGCAAAGGATCGTAAAAACTGACTAAGTTTACCCTAATCCCTCAGTTATTGGCAACATTTAAATGTCACAATATCCAGTTTTGATTTCCCCAATCACAAGGGGCTAACATCGTAACCTGCTTCTGGTGATTAAAAGTGTCCTGTATCACCAAGCAAGCAGCGGAACTTGGATAAACTATACTAGTGAGCAATAAAATCTCACCTAAGTGTCAAGTGTCAAACTTGAAAAAACAAGCTATAATCATGCTCCCATTGATTTCAAGCCAATTCATTAATTAAAAAAAAGCAGCAAGCAAGTGGAATCCCCGAAAACTGATGTGTATAACTTTGATAGCATTGATTATGCTCTGGCAGACCTAAAATCAGGTCAAGTAGTGGTGGTGGTTGATGATGAAAATCGGGAAAACGAAGGAGACCTAATTTGTGCTGCACAATTTGCTACCCCTGACATGATTAATTTCATGGCAGTGGAAGCACGAGGGTTGATTTGTCTGGCGATGACAGGGGAGCGCTTGGATGCTCTAGACCTTCCGCTAATGGTTAGTAACAACACAGACACTAACCAGACAGCGTTTACTGTAAGCATTGATGCAGCACCCCACTTAGGGGTGACCACTGGTATCTCGGCTGAAGACCGTGCTCGTACTATCCAGTTTGCGATCAACCCAGTAGCCAAACCCAGTGATTTGCGACGACCTGGTCACATTTTTCCCCTCCGTGCTAGAAAGGGAGGGGTATTGAAACGGGCTGGTCATACGGAAGCAGGGGTTGACTTATCAAGACTGGCAGGTTTATACCCAGCTGGTGTGATCTGTGAAATTCAAAATCCTGATGGCTCCATGGCTCGCTTGCCCGAGTTGATTGAGTATGCCAATAAGCATCAACTCAAAATTATCAGTATTGCTGATTTAATCAGTTACCGCCTCAAACATGACCGCTTTGTTTATCGAGAATCCGTTGCCCAATTCCCCAGTAGTTTTGGGAATTTCCAGATTTACGCTTACCGCAACACCTTAGATCACTCGGAGCATGTTGCCATTGTAAAAGGAGACCCGACTCAGTTCAAAGACCATCAAGTGATGGTGCGGATGCACTCAGAATGTTTAACCGGAGATGCGTTGGGCTCTCTGCGGTGTGACTGTCGAATGCAACTACAAGCGGCTCTGAAAATGATTGAGAATTCCGGTCAGGGAGTTGTGGTTTATTTGCGGCAAGAAGGCCGAGGGATTGGTTTGGTGAATAAGTTGAAAGCCTATTCCTTGCAGGATATGGGACTGGATACCGTAGAAGCAAATGAACGGTTGGGATTCCCGGCTGACCTGCGAGACTATGGCATGGGAGCACAAATTCTCAATGATTTAGGAGTGAAGAAAATTTGCTTGATTACCAATAATCCTCGCAAAATCGCTGGCTTAAAAGGTTATGGATTGGAGGTAGTCGGTCGGGTACCATTGCTGATTGAAGCTAATGACTACAATTCTAGTTATCTGGCAACTAAGGCACAGAAGCTGGGTCATCTGCTTTTGCAGACCTATTTAGTTACGGTAGCAATTCATTGGCAAGACCAGCCTCAGCAGGTGACAGAACGTTATGAGCGTTTAGAAAAGCTACGGTCTCTAGCTCATAGGCAGAACTTATTATTGCAGGAGGAGTCACGACCTGTAGCTTCCGCAGTTTTTGAGAAACCTGATTTAATGGTACACTTGGGATTTGATCAGCCTGAGCTAGCAGCACTAGATTGGTACGAATCTAGTCAGCATCCCTATGTTAATGCGATCGCTAATATTTTGGACAGCGTGATTGAATGGCCTGAGATAGGATGCTTGGAATTTCTAGTGTCTTCTGGACACGATCCACTGACGAGTTTACAAGTACTCTTAGACCGAGAAAAGTTCCCCTTCACAAAGCGACCATCTTCAGTGTGTGAGAATTTAACAACTCAGAAAATTTATAGTTTTGATCGCTCCATGGAATGAATAATATAAATTATTCCTTTTAGTCATTAGTGATTACTTATTTTTTAACCCAACACCCATGGTAATGATTTAATCTCTTTTAATTTCTGTGGTTGGTTGACATAGAAAAAGCCTCTTGCGAGTTTACACAAGAGGCTTTTTCTATATATTAAAATAATTATCCTGGCACTGAGCTATTTTAGCAGGCAGCTACCCACCAACTAT
>WTKN01000167.1 GCA_011524395.1 Moorena sp. SS36440bin_2 | reverse complement strand
ACCTTGACCGTTTTGTACGGATTTATCCCGATTAATGACGGTTTAAGAGTATCTCTCCCGCCAGTAAATCCCACAATCTTGACCAATGGCATAGCGATTGTCCGGGTGAAGCTCCTGCAAAACTGGCTCGATGGAGTCAGTCAGAAGAATGCTTTGGGGATGTTCCTGAAAATTTTTGCCGAAGGCACGCTTCGCGAACACAAAGGTTCCATCAGATTCCGGCAGTTGGGTATGGTCTGGAAACGGGCGCAGTTGTTCGTCGATCGCGGTGTTGGATTGAACCATAGCTCTAAGGTGTTGATAGAGGATCCCCCCTAACCCCCCAAAACAGCGGGGGGAACCATCGCTCCTCTTTATCATCTCTAGCTTCCCCCTTATTAAGGGGAATGGGAGGGGGATCCCCACAACTGAAGCTTAGCAGGTTGACGGCTTAATTATAGCGCTATCTTTGATCAACCTAGTTTATTTGAGATATGCGTTCGCGAAGCGTGACCTGCATGTCAATCGCGTTCTCCACCCAACCCTGCCGGTGCGTTACCGGGCGGGCTCTCTCAACACTGGCGCTCGGTGTTGAACATGATGGCAAGCCCGCCCCTAACACACCCTACACCTACACCCTCCCGATTCCCGATTCCCGATTCCCGATTCCCGATTCCCCACACCCGACTCCCAATTCCCGATTCCCGATTCCCCACACCCGACTCCCGACTCCCGACTCCCCAAAAATTTTTTTCCCGCTAGATGATATGAAAATGAAAAGAACTGGGTAAGTTAAGTCTAGGACAGAACAAACCAGCATCCCGCACCGACCAGAAAGACTTATGAAAACTGATCTAAAAGTTAAACTCCTTAAGCACCTGACCCAGAAGAAGCAAGACGAAGGTTTTACTCTAATTGAACTACTCGTTGTAATCATTATTATTGGAATTCTATCCGCCATTGCTCTGCCTTCTTTCTTGAACCAAGCTAATAAGGCCAAGCAGTCGGAAGCTAAAACTTATGTCGGTTCCATGAATAGAGCTCAGCAAGCGTACTACTTGGAAAACGATGAATTTGCTAACGATGGTAAATTTGGTCAGTTAGGTCTTGGCATTAGGACAGCGACTGATAATTACCGTTACGGCATAACTGGCGGAGGTGAGAACTCAACAACCGTCGCTCACTATGGAGACCCAGCAAAAGGTAACGGTGAGCTTAATACTGCCTCTGCGCTTAAGGCATATCAGGGTGTCGTTGCCTTAGGTCAGATCTCAGAGACCAGTGAAGCAACCACCTTGGCTGTACTGTGTGAAGCTTTACAATCTATAGCCCAAGGCAACGAAACAGGTGAAGGTGCAGGAATCAACCTTGATGGTCTTAATCCGAAGTGCAAAGATAGTGGCTGGGAGGAGTTAGGTTAATGTTCATTTTAACCTGTTACTTTCCAGAAATTGAGGTATCTTAATCTCAATGCTGAACAGGTTATAAGGTCATTAATACTTAGGTTATAACCTTGGTGAAAATAGTTTTAATCACCTAAAATTAGATATTTTAGATATTTAGTTAGAGTGGGTAGATACTTCTATCCACTTTGTTTTGTGCAAATACTTAGGTGGACAATTACCCTAATCGCGTTTTCAATGGTATTAGAAAATGGGGTGATCGGTTTAATTGAAATAGCACAAAAGTATGACTAACTGGCAGCAACAAGCGGAGCAATATTTAATCCTGGGGGACTACAGTAAGGCCGCCAATTTATACGAACAGGCCATTGAAGCAGAACCTGATTGTATAGCCTACTACTGGCATTTAGGCTTACTCTTCCTATTGCAGGGTCAAGAAACCGAAGCCCAAACCACTTGGCTGCTGGTGATGGCGGAAGCGGAGTCAGACCAATTAGAGAGTTGGACTGAGGAACTGCTCCAGGTATTGCAAACTGAAGCTGAGCGCAGGCAGGGTTTAGCCGATTATGCCGTAGCCTGGGCAATCCGCCAGCATATGCGGGAAATTTGCCCCACGGATCTAACTAATCTCTTGGAAATTATTGCCCTAAGCATCAAGCTGGAAACTTTTAGCGGTGATGACTTGAGCGAGCTGGGGGTGATTGAACTGCTACAAAGTCAGCCAAGGGTAGAATGCAATCAGCAGTTACAGGACTTACGCAAGTGCCCCCTAAATCCCCCAGCGAGCAATCCCTCGCTGGGGGACTTTGAGTCAACAACCCCCCAAAATTGGGGGGCGAGGGGGGCAGGAGACTTTGAGTCAACAACCCCCCAAAATTGGGGGGCGAGG
>WTKN01000271.1 GCA_011524395.1 Moorena sp. SS36440bin_2 | reverse complement strand
CCCGGAGACGAAACCTGATTACGTTGAGCCTTTATGGTTGCTAGGCTCAAAGACGAAACCTTAGAATAAGGCAGCCTTTATGGTTGGTCGGCTATGGTAAAAAGGGGTAAAACTTAGCCGATTTTGGCTGCGAAATTCTTACGGTAACTTCAAATGCAGAAAAGGGGTAAAACTTATTGATTAGCGTGATTTGCGCGGTCTTGGGAAGGCAGCGCGGTCTTGGGGGTTCCCCCCATGAGCGACTGCCGTGGTTTCCCCCATGAGCGACTGCATGGCTGACCGTAGCCTGTCTTACGGTAACTATCGCCTTTGGCGACGCTACGCGAACAAACCATGAGCGACTGCATCAAGACAGGGTAATTATCCTGACATCATATTAACCAGAATAGATTCCTTAATGGATTGCGTTGATTTAAAGTTAACTATAAACAGTGAACAAAACATCAACCTGTATATAGTGGTTTCTATTCTAATCAAATAATTTTTACTCTCTTGCCTCTTGCCTCTTGCATGCATGCCTCTTGCCTGTTCCCTGTTCCCTATTCCCTGTTCCCTTTCCCCTTTGCTATATTAGTTTCACCGCAGCAATTAAGCTATTATAAGCGATAAAGGAGCCATCATTAGAATTAGGTATTGAGGAGTTGAGGAAATGGGTAATACTATGGGATTATTGTCCACAGTAGGAACGCTAGTGCTGGGGAGTCTGGCTAGTTTAATGATTAAGTCGCAACCAGCATTTGCTCAAGCTGCCTACGGAAGTTATGTGGGAATCGGTCCTACGATTGGTATTACAAAGGATGATGATGGAGAAGGTCAGCAAATTGGTGGGGTAATTGCGTTTCGCTACAAATTCCTAGAAATCCCCATTTCCTTCCGGACACAAGCCCTGATTGGTGCTGGCACTGCTATTGTGCCAACAATTTCCTACGATTTCCCCCTTAATTGGCAAACCGATGCTTACTTAGGAGCAGGGGCTGTATTTGCTAGCGGTCGCTCTCCGTCACCAGTGGGAGATAAAACCAGTTTTGCTATACAACCTGGTATTGATTTTGTGCTCCCTAATAGCCAAACGGTTTTGTTTGGTAATGCGATTATTGCTTTTGATGCCTATCGGGATGGTGGCGGCGTCGCTGCTTCTGTTCAAGGTGGATTTGGTCTAAGATTTTAGGGATTTTAAGTTCAAAATAGCCCCGTCCGGTATAGTTTCTTGTTTCATTTCCCAAAACTTGCTCAGTACATGAATTTGCTTTAATCCCACTATTAAATTTAAGCCAGGTATAAAAATCCACCACACTACCAGAGGTTCTGTCATTCCTTCTCGTCGATACAGTTGGTTTACTGTGCGGTAAAGCCTAAACTGAACAATATAAATCCAAACTATACCGACCAGGGAAAACCAACCAAACCACCCAGGCACATCGGGGTCTAATATCCATAGCACTTGTGGAACGGCCACACCTAAAACAAAAGGTAGTAAGCACAGGTTACCGGACCAACCATAGCTGTTATAGTTTCGCAACTCTTCCTGAATGATCCACTTGTACCAACCGTAATACAGCGTTAATGTGGCTACTGATAGCAGGATAACTTTTACCACAGGACGGGGTTTACCAAGGGGTTGGTCAGACATAAGGCAAAACTATTTCATCGGAACATCAGTCTGTATTGTAAAGTCCCTTAACAAAAATTAATACAATTGGTAAAATAACAAAGCGTTGGACTGAGGCAGAGTAAGAACAAACATCATGGTGAAAGCACAAATTGGGATTATTGGCGGTAGCGGACTTTACAAAATGGCTGCTCTCCAGGATGTGCAGGAGGTACCGATTGACACCCCCTTTGGTCCTCCTTCCGATGCGATGATGGTGGGAACCTTAGAAGGAACTACTGTAGCTTTCCTAGCTCGTCATGGTCGCAATCATCATCTGATGCCTTCGGAGTTACCCTTCCGAGCCAATATCTATGCCATGAAGCAGTTAGGCGTAGAGTATATCATTTCTGCCTCAGCAGTAGGTTCTCTCCAGGAAGAGGTCAAACCCTTAGATATGCTGGTACCGGATCAGTTTATTGACCGGACGAAGAATCGGGTTTCCACCTTTTTCGGGGACGGCATTGTGGCTCATATTGGGTTTGGACACCCGGTGTGCAACCAACTGGCGGGAATTTTAGTGGATGCGATCGCAAGTTTGGAGTTACCAGAGGTGACCGTACATAACAGTGGGACTTATCTGTGCATGGAAGGACCAGCATTTTCCACCATGGCCGAATCTAATCTCTACCGGAGTTGGGGCGCAAAAGTAATTGGCATGACCAATTTGCCAGAGGCTAAGTTAGCACGGGAGGCCGAAATTGCCTATGCTACCCTAGCCCTAGTCACCGATTATGATTGCTGGCATGAGGATCATGATCATGTCACCGTGAATATGATACTTGATAATCTACAGCGCAATGCGATTAATGCTCAGAAGGTGATTCAAGAAACAGTGCGCCGGTTAGTTGATAATCCACCGGTTTCTAAAGCCCATTCCGCCTTGAAGCATGCTATTTTTACTCCCTTAGATCAGGCTCCAGAAGCAACTAAGAAGAAGTTGGAGTTGATATTGCAGAAGTATTTGTAAAATCGCCCAGGGAACAGGGAACAGCGAACAGGGAACAGGGAACAGGGAGCAGGGAGCAGGGAGCAGGGAGTAGTAGGAAAGAGCTTGGAAGATTTTTTTCACTCCCTCGGTGCGCTTTTCCTAGGCGAATTAAATTTGCCACGGGTCGCACCGCTCCCGACTCCATCAAACCCAAGAATTAATACCTCACCCAAATCATATAGCGTTTCTCGTAGCTATGAGGTACACATTATTTTTTCCCTGTTCCCAGATCCGCTGTTCCCTGTTCCCTCTTACCTCTTCGCTACTCCCTGCTCCCTGCTCCCTGCTCCCTACTCCCTAAAACCCAATAATTAACACCTCACCCCAATAATAATTGCTATTAAAAATGAGAAATGATCTACAGCAATCCCTAACTCGAAGTTATATAGACCCCTCGACCCTGAGTATTTTCCAAAGAATTCTCTTAACGACAGATGGCACAGTAACCGATATGTTAGAAGCCTATCTGTTTGAACAAATTCGTCTAGTTAAGTTGTCGGAAGAATTGGTTAAAACAACTGATGATATCGACCCAATGCAATTAGATAAAGGAAGTTCAGTACTTGATAGGAAAATACTATTACAGGGTAAAATAAGTCGCAAGAATTATATCTATGCTGAGTCAATTATTGTTATTGATCGTCTAGATGATTACTTTCAAAAAGATTTACTTAAAACTAAAACCCCCATTGGCAAAATCTGGCGAGAGCAGAGATTCGAGACCTTTAAAGAAATTGTGGATACTGGAAAAAAGCCTGCTAACCAATTAGCTGATTATTTCGAGATTGAACCGGAAGCAAATTTACTGTTTCGTACCTATTGCGTCTTTTCTAATCGCCAATCGGTAATGATGATTAGTGAATATTTTCCTGAAAGCTATTTTTTGAATAGGGTATAGGAAGTAGGGAATCGGGAATCGGGAATCGGGAATCGGGAGGGTGGGGAGGAACTGTCATATGTGCTGTATCCCTAGAGACCAGGAATCTTAGGGAACTTGTGCAAGTTGCCCACATTCTTCATTGGCTGGAACCGCTTCCATCATCTTTTTAGGATATGGCAAATTGAGATTGTTCATAAACTCGATAAAGCTATTGCGATCCTTACCTACAAAACGAGGATTAAAACGCTTTTCTTCACCGATGGTGGATACAGTATGCCCTTTGTAGTCATGTGCTGGGTAAACCAATGTGTGATCCGGTAATGTAAACAGTCGCTGGGTGACGTGATCATAAAGTGTGCCAGCATCACCATTTTGGAAATCTGTTCTACCACAGCCTCGGATAAACAAGGCATCTCCTGTGAACAGGTGAGTCTGGTTTACCAAGTAGGCCATGTGGCTATCGGTATGACCGTGGGTTTCAATTGCCTTAATTTCCAAGCTGCCGACCTGTAAAATTTCACCATCTTTAACATGTCGATCTGCACAAGCAGCAGTTGCATTTTCTGGAACAATTCCCTTACATCCAGTCAATTCTCGAAGTTTTCCAGTTCCAGTAATGTGATCGGCGTGAATGTGAGTTTCTAGACAAAATCTCAAGGTGAGACTTAGTTCTTGGAGTAGCTGAGAATCACGCTCCACCTGCTCCAGAACAGGGTCAATCAGAACAGCCTCCTTTGTGCTGGAGTCAGCTACCAAATAGGTGTATGTCCAGGTGTCTTGATCAAACAGTTGACGAAAAAACATCGCTGTCTCCTTAAAGCTAAATTTTTTTACTGTAGTTGAGAGTCTAAAGTGCTGTAGGTCAAAAACCCTAGTGTTGAGTGGACATATCCTTACCTAATAGATTTTATAACTATATATTCATAAAATAGTAATGTCAAGATGCTCTTGTGTAAAAAACATTGATCAGAATTGCTATAAAATTTATAAGGTTAATGAGGTACAGAGTTTTTTTGCCTCTTGCCTTTTCCTAAGGGATTCTGTTCACAACTCACATGGAAATGTTAAATGAAACTAACTGGACCGCAATATCAACAATTAACCAATGGTTTACTTGATGCTTTCCCATCAAAACAAGAACTTGCTGAATTAGTTTACTTTAAGTTCAGCAAAAATCTAGATGATATAGCAATGGGAGATAACTTAAAAGAAATTGTATTTAAGTTAATTAAAAATGCCCAAGCACAAGGATGGGTTGATAACCTGATTGCAGGTGCCCGTGAATCAAATCCAGGTAACCCAGCGTTATTGGCCTTTGCCCAGGAGTTTAATCTTGCTATTGCTATGCCCCAAGCGGATTCGGGCGCTGGGGCGAGCAGCAGTAAGCATATCCTCCACCTCTCGGATCTCCATATCACCACCCCTGAGCAAGCTACTATTTGGTCAAACGAACTCGCCCAAGACCTCATCCAAGACCTTGACATCCCTAACCTTGATGCTCTGATCCTATCGGGTGATATCGCCAATAAGTCTACTCCTCAAGAATACGAGGCTGCACAACTGTTTCTTGATAACTTCCGCCAAGACTTCCCCCTAGAGCCGAAGCAAATTGTTCTAGTTCCTGGTAACCATGACCTCAACTGGAAACTAGCAGAGGACGCTTACGATTTACGCGATCGCAAAAAATACCAAGGTACACTGACAGAGGGTCACTACATCGAAGAAAGTCCAAATGTAATTCGAGTCCGAGACAAAGCCAAATACCAACAACGCTTTGCCCACTTCAGCCAATTCTATGAAACTATCAAAGATCAACCCTATCCCCTCGACTATGACCAGCAAGCCATTATCGACCATCTCCCAGAGCAAAACTTGCTGATCCTAGGACTAAACTCAGCTTGGGAACTTGATCATCACTTCAAAACCCGTGCTAGCATCCACTCCGGTGCTCTGGCCAACGCCCTGACAAAGATTCGCCGTAACCCAGACTACGATAAGTGCCTGAAAATAGCGGTTTGGCACCATCCCCTCAATAGTGACGGAAGCGATGCTCTGAAAGAGCCGCTACGCGATCGCATTACTAACAAAGACTTCATCGAACGATTGGCCGTTGCTGGATTTCGCTTCTTCCTCCACGGACATATCCATAAAGCCGAAACCAACCGTTTACATTACGACCTCAGCCCAGGTGGACGCAAACTCGACGGAATTTGTGCTGGCACCTTTGGGGCACGGACCTTTGAACTACGATCCGGTTATCCCTGGCAATATAATCTACTGACATTTGAAGGTAATAAGCTCACTGTCCGCAGTCGCCGTCGGGAAGAAGAAAATGGTGCTTGGAAACCTGATTCACGGTGGAGTCAGGGTCCAGGACAAAGTGCTTTGGATTATTATTGTATTGAATTGTAATCAGTTTTTGGCCACTATCGCAATTTAGCAAATCTATCGTTTAAACTATTGAAGTAACCGTAAATGAATGCTGGAAAGACCCCTGGTTATCTCCTCAAAAAGATAAACAAAGCACTGTGTAGTGCTTTTCCTCGTAAAGATGACTTAAAAATGATGCTGCGGTATCAATTCAATAGAAATCTTGAAGAGGTTGCTGGTGATAAAAAATTGAATACGATTGTTCAGGAATTAGTTGACGATTTTGAAAATAAAAATAAGTTAGCAAAATTACTTAATAAAGCCCTGAAAGAAAATCCAGGTAATCCTGAATTAAAGGCAATTAAAGAAAAATTTGAAATTACAACTAGTTTATTCAACTTATTGCTTCCTTTAGAAAAAAACTTTATCAATCAAATGCAACAGGCTTATAGAGCTTGTTGCCCCGATGACTACTTGAATTATTTGGAAGAAGATGAACTCCCTGATACTTTATTTGAAATTCTAAGAAATTTAGATGATATACCTCAAGCAAATGAGGATGAAGAAATTATTGTCAAATTTGTCGCTCGTTTATTAGCAACTGGAGATATTCCTGAGCAAACTGCTGATAAACTCAAGCAATGGATAAAAAAAAATCCTAATAACCCTTCTGATTTATTACCTAAGACTATCAGTCACTATCAAAATGATCAGCAAACAAACTTAGACGCACAACCTTATCTGCTTGTCAAGCTAGAATCCAGTAAACAATATCACCAACAACGTCAAAGTTATCTAGTCGAGGCTTGGTTCATTGCTGACAGAAGTAATTATAATTACTTACGAAATCATCAAGACTGTAAAATTTTAAAGACTCCACAAAATGATGATAAATCTGAACAACATCTCTTATCTATTGAAGACTTGCCAAATTTAATATTGTTTTTAATAAAACAGTCTAAGTCAATTAGAAACGAAGAGGTCAAGAGATTTTATCTTCAAGGAATAATTAAACTTTTTTATAAACCAATCATTGTATTTTTTTTACCTTATCTACTATTTAACTATGCATTTGAAATAATTGAGACTGAAGATGATGATAATTCACCAATTCCTATTGGTAGCGAGTATTGTGTTATTTTTCGATCGGTTAAACGTTTGGGTAAAAAATATTATCAAGGCCAATGGTTAATAAAATGGCAACAGCTCCAAAATAATAATACAACTATATCCTGCTTAAATAATTTTGCTTTTAGTGATTGTGAGACTTGGGAAGAATTATATGCTGATTGGGAAGAAAAAAATGCGATAGGGGTAAAATTACATAAACCCCCATGTGAGCAGATATTGGGAATGATTGACCGAACGGCAATACCAGTTGTTTTATGGCTGAGGAAGAATGATTTTAAAACTATCAATTTTAAACAGGCTCTGGAGCAATTACTCAATTGTAAAATAAATGAGCTTCCTGAAAAAGTAAAACAACAACGGTTACAAGCTTTTCCCAAAGCAAAGAAGAAACAAGAACATATCGGACACCATCTTGCTCTTTTGTGGGAAGACCCCTATCTACTACCACCCCAGATTGACCTACTACCACCCCAGATTGACTGTAATACGCCATGAATAATAAATCTTGGAAAATCTTTCGCGGAACTCCCGAACAACCCCACGAAGGCATTCAACGTCTTCCTGATCCTCCTAGCTGGCGGAAATTTGACAAAAAAGAACGGGGTAAAACCTATCAGACCAGGCCAGAGGAAATAGACTTAGTCAATGCAGCGTTGTATCTGCGTCGTCCTTTATTAGTAACGGGAAAACCAGGCACAGGAAAAACATCGTTAGCTTATGCAGTCGCTCAAGAGTTACAATTAGGAAAGGTCTTACGTTGGAATATTACCACTCGCTCCCATTTACAGCAAGGACTTTATAGTTATGATGCCATTGGTAGATTACAAGATGCTCAAGGAAGGGGCAAGGATAATTTAGCAGAAATTGGTAAGTATATTCAATTGAGTCCCTTGGGAACAGCGTTACTCCCCTCAACTTACCCCAGGGTATTATTAATTGATGAAATCGATAAAAGCGATATTGATTTACCCAATGATTTATTGACTATTTTTGAAGAAGGAGAATTTTAAATCCCGGAATTAACACGAATCAGTGACCAGTTTCCAGACATTGTTGTCAAAACCTGGGATAATCAAACCACAACCATCGACAAAGGAAAGGTAACCTGTCAAGCCTTTCCTTTTGTAGTGCTTACCAGTAACGGAGAGAGGGCATTTCCCCCGGCTTTTTTACGACGCTGTTTACGATTAGATTTACGGGAACCAACTCCCGAGGAATTAGAAGCGATTGTAAAAGCTCATTTAGGGGATAGTCTTGAACAAGCCAAACCAATTATTGAAACGTTTCTCAAGCGACGGCAGAAAGGAGACTTGGCTACAGACCAATTGCTCAACGCCATTTATCTGTTAACTAACACAGTTAATACAGAGGATTCTCCCATGGGTGACTCTCAAGACGAAGACGAAGACCAGAAAAAAGCAAAGTTAATTGACCGATTGCTGCAGTACCTCAGTAGTACCTAAAGGATATGGTTGAAGAAGCGATCGCTATTCTACAACAAGCAGGATTTGATTTAACTGCTCGGGAAATAGCAGAAATTTTCTGGTTGGCTGTTCATCTAGACGAGTCAATAGACCAGTCAGAGGAACCACAGCAGCCATTACCACAGCAGCCATCCCAATCATCAACGGTATCCCAAGACCAATCACCGCAACCACAGCAGCCATCCCAATCATCAACGGTATCCCAAGACCAATCACCGCAACCGCCAAATCAAAGTCCAGATATCCAAGCAGATACCCAAGAATCACCGTTACCTGAAGTCACAAAACCTGGTGCTGATGTTTATCCACCCTCTTCCAAACCTAGAAAGACTAAACAAAGTGGAGAAGCAATTCCGATTAAAGTGCCAGCAGCGGTAGCATTGAGAAATAGTCTGGCGTTGGGACGGGCACTTCGTCCGTTAATGCGGAAAGTCCCATCTGCTATAGAAACGATATTGGATCAGGAAGCAACTGTTTACCAAATTGCCGAATCAAACATTTGGCTTCCAGTTCTGAAACCTGCTTCCGAACGATGGTTAGAGTTAGCGTTGGTAGTTGAAAAAACGAGTTCAACTGCGGTTTGGAAACAGACAATCACTGAACTGCAACATTTAGTCAAGCATCATGGAGCGTTTCGGGATGTACGCAGGTGGGAATTAAGGATTACTGAAACCAAGGTAGACTTATTTTCTCAAACTAGCACAGGTCGGTATGATTCCACTCCCTATCCTCCCCAGGTATTAATTGATCCTAAGAAACAACGTTTAATTTTATTGGTAAGTGATTGTATTTCTGTGGCTTGGCGCAGACAATTAATTCATCCAGTCCTAGAGTTTTGGGGACGCAATGGTTTACTGACTATCCTTCAGCTACTTCCTGAACGGCTTTGGGAACGCACGGCTTTAGGTTCAGAAATACCAGTGCAACTGCATTCTCTTAGTCCTGCAGTTGTCAATTCTCAGTTTATTGTTAAACCTTGGGATCAAGATGACATTGGGCTTCTTTCAGAAGTCAGGAATTCTGTAAATTTTCCCGTGGTTACGTTAGAACCCTACCCACTACTGGCGTGGTCACAGGTAATAGCAGGTCAGGGTAATGTTACTACAGTGGGGTTTAATTTTAATGTATCGGAAGACCCACAAGTAGAGACAACAGCGCTAGATGGTGAAGCCAGTCAACCCCAACTGACAGCACCAGCATTAGTTAGTCGATTTCGTGCTACGGCTTCTCCTATGGCGCGTCGGTTAGCTGGATTAATGGCAGCTGCTCCGGTTAGTTTACCTGTAGTGCAACTAATTCAACAAACCCTGCTACCAAAATCCACACAAATTCATGTAGCGGAGGTGTTTATGAGTGGACTGCTCAAGTCTATAACCCCTGTAGACCAAGATTCAAATCCTGATTATATTGAGTACGACTTTAAGCCAGGGGTAAGGGAGTTATTAGTAGATTCTGTACCCATTAGTAAAACCGTTTCAGTTCTTGATAAAGTATCTGAGTTTGTCGCTAATCAATTAGGGTTATCAGTAAAGGAATTTGAAGCGCTTTTACTTAAAGCGGCAACTACAAGTAATGATGAGTTAGAAGAAAAAATTCGTGTCTTTGCACACCTAAAGGCTCAAGTCTTACGGCGATTAGGAGGGGAGTATGCTCGTTTGGCTGAAGAACTTGCAAGCCCAAGAAAAAAAGAGTTAAATCAGTTTTCCTTTGAAGTAGTAACAGTTAACCCTAGAGGAGAAATCATCAACAGAGAATCCCAGCAAGCGGATTATTTCACTGAAGATCTGGGGAATGGAGTAGACCTAGACATGGTGTATATCCCAGCAGGAAGCTTCTTAATGGGTTCCCCAGACAGTGAGAGCGGGAGTAATGACAGGGAAAGACCTCAACACCAAGTAACCATCCCACCCTTCTTCCTGGGGAAATATCCGGTAACCCAGGCGCAATGGAGAGCTGTGGCCAACCTATCAAAAATTAAGCGGGACTTAGATCCAGACCCATCTTGCTTTAAAGGGGAGAATCGGCCAGTAGAGCAAGTAAGCTGGTACCATGCAGTAGAATTTTGCGATCGCCTTTCTGAATATACAGGAAGGGAATACAGATTACCCAGTGAAGCGGAATGGGAATACGCCTGTAGAGCAGGAACTACCACGCCATTCCATTATGGACAGACCATAACCAGTACATTAGCTAATTATGACGCTTCCGATACTTATGCAGAGGAAGAAAAAGGGGAATATCGACGAAAAACCACCCCAGTAGGAAGTTTTTCCCCCAACGGCTTTGGCTTATACGATATGCATGGCAATGTTTGGGAGTGGTGTGCGGATTCTTACTATAATAATTACTTTGGAACCCCTACAGATGGAAGTATCTGGAGTCTTAATGATAATCATACTGATTACTTTATTCTGCGGGGCGGCTCCTGGTACGAATTTCCTTGGAATTCCCGTTCTGCCTTCTGCCTAGGCTATATCGCGCGCGATAACATCCGTAACATTGTCGGTTTTCGTGTGGCTAGGGGTGTTGGGAGTATCTAGCCCTTGCGCAAGTCAAAAGTTGGATGTCAGAAGTCAAAAGTAAGCTTAGACTTACATTTCAGAGTTTAGGAATGTCCTAAGCTTAATGGGTAGTGCAATACCAATAAAAAAAAATCGGTCAAGTTTTGGTTAACCCCAATGCTTGACCGAATTCTATTGTGTAAGCCACCACAAATACAGCGAAGCTCAAATCTAGATACTGTTGATCAACGAATACATTCCTCAGTGGTCAGTGGTCAGCCTTTAGCTGATAACTGATAACTGATAGCTTAAACATAACCTCCACAATTCCTGGTCGCCAGGGCGTCAAAACCCTGTCTTGATGCAGTCGCTCATGGGGGAAACCACGCCAGTTGCTCATGGGGGGAACCCCCAAGACCGCACTGGCTCCCCAAGACCGCGCTGCATCGCTGGCAAAACCCTATCCTAGTCTACATAGAAATATCGAATCAAAAACGTCATAACCTCACCAGGCTTTTCAGTAGGTTCTGGAGTGCGACCCTCGTCGGGATAGGCGTATTTAAGGCCATAGATAGCATTAATGGTATTCCGAACTTGTTCAGGAGAACCGATCAAAACGTACTTGACTTTCTTAGGTTTAGGACCAGGGTTTTCAGGGTTTTGATTTTCATCGGAGTTAGGCGGAATGTTTTTAGTCATGATCAACAGTATCTTTAAATAGCATACATTATTAATATATGCCTAAGTTAATCAAAAGTCAAGGGGTTTAGGAATTTTTTTTTATTACGAAATAAAGAGTTGCTATACTAGTAAATAGTGCATAAATAAGAGAGTATTTATGTTATTATATGTATGGTTTTTCGTGTGGTTTTTTTTGTAAAAATATTAGAATTTTTGCCCAATTAAAAACGCAATTGCTCCTACCCCCTACCCCCTACTCCCTACTCCCTACTCCCTACTCCCTACTCCCTATTCCCTATTCCCTATATAAAGCTGTAAAACCATGAGATTCATCAGCCCAAAAACTGACTTTGCTTTCAAGAAAATCTTTGGCTCAGATCAGAGTAAAGATATTCTGATTTCCTTCCTCAATGCCATGATATACTCCGGGAATTACGTCATCCAGGATTTAGAAATTATTGACCCTTATAGCGCAGGGGATGTAGTAGATTTAAAAGACACGTATTTGGATGTGAAGGCAGTATTAGAAGATAAAACGACTGTCATCATTGAGATGCAACTCTGGAATGTGGAGGCTTTCGAGAAGCGAGTGGTGTATAACTTGTGCAAAACCTATGGAAATCAACTTAAATCGGGACAGGGATATTTCTATCTCAATCCGGTCATTGCTTTAACCATCACGGATTTTAAGTTATTCCCCTCAACCGAAAAAGTCATTAGCTGTTTTTACTTTCAAGAAGAAGAAGACCACTTGCCTTATCAGGAGAACGAGCTAAAGCTAGTGTTTGTGGAACTCCCCAAATTCACTAAGCAACTGGAAGAATTGGAAAGTGTGATAGATAAGTGGATCTTTTTTATCAAAGAAGCGCCCAACTTAGAAATCATTCCTGACAAACTCAGGGAAATCCCACAGCTAGAACAAGCTTTAACAATAGCGAATCAAGCGGGGTTGAGTGTGTCAGAAGTGGAAAAACTCCGCAAACAGGAGATGGCCTTGGAGGACGCGCGAGGTGCATGGAGTTTCGCGAAAAGGGAAGGACGAGAAGAAGGCAGACTTGAAGGACGAGAAGAAGGTAGACTTGAAGAAAAACAGCAGATTGCTAAACAGATGAAGGCCGCTGGGTTCCCCCTGAATGATATTGCTCAATATACGGGGTTGACTATCGATGCAATTAATCAGTTGTCCTAAGATAGTAATAAAAAATTGAAAGTCTGGAGAAAAGTCCGTGGCACAGGCTTCTAGCCTGTGACCTAACCCATAAGCTGATAACTGGATAGCTGACGGCTGATAGCTGAACTCGCACGCACCTCAAGTAGCGCTTAAGCTGATAGTTAAAAGCTCGGAAATCCCATAGCCAGTGTGTTGTCGGATATGGGGAGGATGAAAAGCTAAAACAATTTGTTCTTTGGGTATTCCTGCCGCCAGTAGCTCTTGTGTAATGCCGTGATCTAGAATCATGGTGTAGCCAAATTTTATTGTTACGTATCTCAGCATCAAAGATGAGTGAATGAATTCGTTGTGTATCCTTCCAACCTTCCCTAATCACTAGATAGCCAGTTTTGTCATCGCTAACAATGATTTTACTGATCACAGTATTACTGATAGGATTATTTTTGTGACGATTCAGGATATTACAATAGTTTTTCAGTATCTGAAGAACAGCTGTAGAACAATTGGTTACTCCAATGAAGGTTTCCATAGCGTAATTTTATCCTGGTTTTCATCTTGAAACAGCCCTGCCCTTAAGAACCGAAGCGGGCAAAAGGCAATAGGGTCAAAAGTGTAGTCCACCCTACAAGCTCCCTACTCCCTACTCCCTACTCCCTACTCCCTTTCTTATACCATTCGTTTCAACCGCACCATAAAAAAACCATCCATCTGGTCTCGATAGGGCACAACTTTCAGCCAACCTTCCGGTGTTGAAAACCCCTTAAGAAACGAAAGAGTAGGAGGTTCAATTTGCCACTGGGAATGACCTTCCAGAAACCATTGTATTACCCCCTCATTTTCTTTAGGATTTAAGGTACAGGTAGCATAGACTAACACACCTCCGGACTTGACCCAAGTTGCGGTATGCTCTAACAATTCTTTTTGCAAAACAGTAAGTTCTTGGACTTTTTCTGGAGTCATGCGCCAACGAATATCAGGACGTCGGTGAAGGGTACCATTACCGGAACAGGGAGCATCTAATAACACAGCATTAGCCATCTTAGTAAATTCAGGTAAATCCCGACTATCACCAGTACTGATTTGAATCGACTGTAATTGTAACCGTTCGGCATTCTGTTGGACTTTTTTGAGGCGGGAAGCTGAGCGATCGCATGCCCAAATCTTGCCCTGATCTGCCATTAATTCGGCAATATGAGTTGTCTTGCCCCCCGGTGCCGCACAGGCATCAATCACCACATCACCAGGTTGAGGGTCTAGCAGATAACTGACCAGCTGGGCACTACAATCTTGAACAGTCCACCAACCTTCCTTAAATCCGGGTAGCTCTTGAATCGCACCAACACCACCCACAATCCGCAGTGCTTGGGGCAACTGAGCTGGATTGCTGAAAATAGGGATAATCTCACCATTCCCCTCGTCCTGGTGGGAGACCAAGGGAGGTACCCGCTGAATAGCCAGTTCAGCAGATTGCATCCCTGCCTCGACTTCCTCCATGGACACCTTGAGGGGATTGACCCGTAAGTCAATGGTAGGAGATTGGTTAAACCATTGACACAGCTGTTCTGTTTCCTCTGCTCCCAGCTGTTGTAACCACAGGTCGATCATCCAATCGGGAAAACTGTGTAAAATGCCCAAACCCTCGATATCCCCTTCTGGCAACTGCAAAGGGTCAGGGGAATTGGCAGCTAAACGGGCATAGTTTCGTAGTAAACCATTAACCACCCCTGCCAGTCCTTTGAAGCCATTGTTCTTGGCTAGCTCAACGGTGGTATTGACCGCTGCTGAAGTAGGAATTCGGGTTTGATAGCGCAGCTGATATAGTCCAAGGTGAAGTATAGTGCGCAAATCTGGAGGTTGTTGATTCGCTTTCTTTTTGCCCAACTGGTCAAGTAGGGCATCCAGAGTGCGCTGTCGTCGGACACTACCATAAACTAATTCTGTCACTAAGCCCCGATCAGCACCAGTTAACTGAGCAGTGTTTAGCACTCGATTCAGGGCAATATCAGCAAAAGCACCCCGCCGATGAATATCCCGGAGAGCTAGGAATGCTAACTGGCGAGGATTTTGTTTATCAAAGGTTGACGGTTGACCCTTGACCGTTGACGATTTATCTTGGCTCACAAACTCTGTACTCCTCTGGGTCTTACCTGATCAGCTAATATGCATTTATAACAGTTATCAATTCGGTTCGGAACAAAGTCCTGGGTTTTAGGGAGTAGGGAGTAGGGAGTAGGGAGTAGGGAGGAAAAGGAAGACAAGTCCAATCACCCCACACCCCACACCCCAAAGTTGATACTCACGTCTTTGTTAAAAACCTACCCTGATCAGCTCCTCCGTGATCCGAAGCTCCCTGCTCCGTGATCCGAAGCTCCCTTGTCCCATTAACCCCAAGAGCGGGGTACCTGATGGTATTGAGAACTGCTATAAATAATATGGTTAATCCTTTTTAAACATTGGGTATGTCAGCCACCTCCAGCCCTTTACCAGAAGCTCTTGCTCGGATTGTAGAACGTTTTCAGCGGCGCAAAGACCCCAAGCAACGGTATCAGCAGTTGCTGTGGTACGCCAAGAAGCTTCAGGCAATGCCAGAAACCGATAAAGTGCCAGAAAACAAAGTTCCTGGCTGCGTGTCCCAGGTTTATATCACTGCTAACTTGGATGATGGCAAAGTCTTGTATCAGGGAGACTCAGATGCCCAATTAGTTAAAGGGTTAGTAGCGTTGTTGATTGAAGGCTTGAATGGACTGACGCCGACAGAGATTGTCAACCTATCTCCTGACTTTATTCAAGACATCGGATTGAATGCTAGTTTAACCCCTTCTCGCGCTAATGGATTTTACAACATTTTCCAGACCATGAAGAAGAAGGCTCTAGGATATCAGTTGGGAATGTCTTCTAAAGAATTAAATTGAGACTATCCCACATAGAACTAATAAATTAGTCCAGACAAAATTGAACAAAAAAAAATCCCCAGCCGATAGCTGAGGGATGAGTCAGGGTGCATCTACTATTTCTTATTCCTTGATTACTCTGTCTAGATCCGGAAGAAATTAGAAACCCTTACCCATTGATCAAAAGAGATAGATTAGTTGAAACAAAATTGAACAAAAAAAAATCCCTAGCCGGTAGCTGAGGGATGAGTCAGGGTGCATCTACTATTTCTTATTCCTTGATTACTCTGTCTAGATCCGGAAGAAATTAGAAACCCTTACCCATTGATCAAAAGAGATAGATTAGTTGAAACAAAATTGAACAAAAAAAAATCCCTAGCCGGTAGCTGAGGGATGAGTCAGGGTG
>WTKN01000441.1 GCA_011524395.1 Moorena sp. SS36440bin_2 | reverse complement strand
ATTGACTACAGTCGCCTGGGAGGCAGGTTAACCAAACTCGACCAAATCAAGCTCCTCCACTACCTTCGTATTATGTCAAACGCCCGGAAGTAAGCGAACAACTAAAACAAAAGCTTTTATCTGAAGAAACTGCTAGAGCTGGCACCTTAGTGGTTAGTGCCATCTATGGCTTAGGAGGCATTGGTAAATCCACGTTAGCTGCAGCCTTAGCCCATGATCCAGAGGTTCAAGCCCATTTTCCCGATGGGATTTTTTGGGCAACCTTAGGTCAGCAACCTGATATTTTATCCTTTCTAAGTACGTGGATACAGGCATTAAAAGATTATGACTTCAAACCAATTAATATTGATAGCGCTTCTTTACAATTAAGAACATTATTGTCTGATAAAAAAGCGTTGCTAGTCGTCGATGATGTTTGGCATCCTGAGCATGTTGAACCCTTTCGAGTGGGAGGGGGTGGCTGTCGGGTTTTAGTCACTACCAGAGAAGCTTCGGTTAAAGGTGCGATTCGCTATGATTTGGATGTGATGACTCTAAATCAATCCTTGGAGTTATTAACCGGTTGTTTCAACAATGAGTTAACTAATCAAGAACTCGACTATGCTAAAACCTTAGCCAAAACCGTCGGCTACTTACCCCTAGCATTAGAATTAGCGGCTGCTCAAGTTAGGGATGGATTCTCTTGGGAAGAGTTACTGGATGAGTTACAAGCTGAAATTGCTGACTTAGAAGCTTTGGATCGATTAGAAGCAGAGGAAGAGCCAAATGACGCGAAGCGCAAAAACTACAGTCTAGTGGGTTCCTTTAATCTCAGTTTAAAGCGATTATCTGCCGAGAGATTGAAAAAATTTGCTTGGTTAGGGGTACTTCCGGAGGATGTCACTATTACTGAAACCATGGCGACTAAGTTATGGAACTGTAATTCAGTTAAAGCTAAAAAGACGTTAATCTACTTAAAACAAAAAGCGTTATTACTAACAGGGGTCTCTAGTACCGAAAAAACTAACTATCGCCTCCATGACTTGTTACATGATTTAGCCCGTAATCTGCTGCAACCAGAGCTAGGATTATCAATCCCAGAAGCCCATCAGCAATTATTAGAACGTTATCAAACTAAGACCGAAAAGGGATTATGGCATACCTTACCCGATGATGGTTATATCTATAGCCACTTAACCTGGCATTTAGAGAAAGCCGAAAAGATAGATGACATTCATCAACTCCTGAAAGAAGAAACTCCAGCAGGAGATAACGGTTGGTATTGGCAGTGTGAGAGACAGGGAAAAACTGCTAATTTTATCAAGGATGTATCGAAAGCTTGGGCAATAGCAGCAGCTAAGTTTAAGGAAAATCCTACAGAATCGATTAGTTTACAGTGTCGGTATGCTCTGATTACCACATCCCTCAACAGCTTGGCTGGAAATATTCTTCCAGAGTTAATGGCTGCATTAGTTGAGAACAAAATCTGGACGCCAGCCCAGGCACTAGCTTATGTGCGACAGATTAAAGATTATGAACGTCAAGTAAAGGGTTTGGAGGCAATTAGTAAGTATCTTCCGCCTTCTTTATTACCGGAAGCCTTAGATTGCGCCAGAGGGATTTCCGATGAATTCCAACGAGCCGATGCCTTATGGAGCTTAGTCCCCCACCTACCCGATGTGTTGTTACCCAAAGCCTTAGATTGCGCCAGAGGGATTGGAAATGAAAAATACCGAGCTATTGCCTTAGGAGCCTTAGCCCCCCACTTACCCGATGTATTACCGGAAGCCTTAGATTGCGCCAAAGGGATTGAGTCTGAATACTCCCGAGCCGATGCCTTAGGAGCCTTAGCCCCTCACTTACCCGATGTATTACCGGAAGCTTTAGATTGGGCCAGAGGCATTTCGAATGAATACTTCCAAGCTCATGCCTTAGGAGCCTTAGCCCCCCACCTACCTGAAACGTTGTTACCCAAAGCCTTAGATTGCGCCAAAGGAATTGAGTCTGAAAACTCCCGAGCTGATGCCTTAATTGCCTTAGCCCCCCACTTACCCCAACTGTTGTTACCCCAAGCCTTAGATTGCGCCAGAGGCATTAAGTATGGATACAAACGAGCCGATGCCTTAGTCGCCTTAGCCCCCCACTTACCGGATGTGTTGTTACCCCAAGCCTTAGATTGCGCCAGAACCATTCGGAATCAAAAATACCGAGCTAATGCCTTAGTGGCGTTAGCCCCCCACGTACCGGAACTGTTACCGGAAGCCTTAGATTGCGCCAGAGGGATTGACCATGAATCAGACAGAGCTATTGCCTTAGTCGCCTTAGCCCCCCACGTACCGGAACTGTTACCGGAAGCCTTAGATTGCGCCAAAGAGATTGACCATGAATCAGACAGAGCTATTGCCTTAGTCGCTTTAGCCCCCCACTTACCCCAACTGTTACCGGAAGCTTTAGATTGCGCCAGAGGGATTTTGGATAAATACGAGCGATCCCATGCCTTAACAGCCTTAGCCCCCCACTTACCCCAACTGTTACCGGAAGCTTTAGATTGCGCCAGAGGAATTTTGGATAAATACGAACGAGCAAAAGCCTTAGTCGCCTTAGTCCCCCACTTACCGGATGTGTTGTTACCCAAAGCCTTAGATTGCGCCAGAGGGATTTCGAATGAATGCTTCCGAGCCGATGCCTTAATCCCCTTAGTACCCCACTTACCGGATGTATTACCAGAAGCCTTAGATTGCACCAGAGGGATTTCGGATAAATACGAACGAGCAAAAGCCTTAGTCGGCTTAGCCCCCCACTTACCGGAACTGTTACCGGAAGCCTTAGATTGCGCCAGAGGAATTTTGGATAAATACGAACGAGCCGAAGACTTAATCACCTTAACCCCCCACTTACCCCAACTGTTACCGCAAGCTTTAGATTGCGCCAGAGGGATTTCGAATGAATACAAACAAGCCAAAGCCTTAGGAGCCTTAGCCCCCCACTTACCGGATGTGTTGTTACCCAAAGCCTTAGATTGCGCCAGAGCCCTTTGGGATGAACAAGACCGAGCCAAAGCCTTAGTCGGCTTAGCCCCCCACTTACCCGAAACGTTGTTACCCAAAGCCTTAGATTGCGCCAGAGCCATTCGGAATGAATGCTTCCGAGCCGATGCCTTAATCGCCTTAGCCCCCCACTTAAGCGATGTGTTACCGGAAGCCTTAGATGGTGCCAGAGCCATTCGGGATGAACAATACCGAGCCCATGCCTTAATCACCTTAGCCCTCCACTTACCGGATCTGTTACCGGAAGCCTTAGATGGTGCCAGAGCCCTTCGGCATGAAGAATACCGAGCTATTTTGTTAATAATATTAGCCCCCCACTTACCGGATCTGTTACCAGAAGCCTTAGATGGTAGCAGAGCCCTTTGGGATGAAAAATACCGAGCCGAATCCTTAATCGGCTTAGCCCCCCACTTACCCGATGTGTTGTTACCCAAAGCCTTAGATTGCGCCAGAGCAATTGGGTCTGAATCCAACCGAGCCGGTGCCTTACAGGGCTTAATTAAGAGATTAACTCCTTCGTTGGTTGATTTTCCTTTTTGGCAACAAATTCTTGATAGTTTAGCTAGTCTAACCCGTCCCAATTTTCTTAAAGCTCTTCCTGACTTAGCTCCTTTAATCATCAAGTTTGGGGGTATTGAAGCCCTAAGAGAAACGGTGGCAGCGGTTGAAGATGTTAGTCGATGGTGGAAATAGATAAGAGGGAGCAGGGAGCAGGGAGCAGGGAGTAGGGAAGAGGCAAAAGGCATGCTAGCAATAGGTAATAGTTAATCAAGGATAGGGGAATTATGATTAGCTTTACTTGGTGTGAAGTGAACCAGTGTTAGGATTCAGTTTAAATTTCTTATAAAATTAAAGTATAGAACTACGCATTAAGGTGTTTGACATTGATAAAAGCTTAAAAGCTAATGCACGTCAATTTTTGCCTCTTGCCTCTTGCCTCTTGCCTTGCGCGTAGCGTGGCAAAGTCGGTTTTTGTACTCTTTAATTATACCGTGATTTTTGAAGAATTTAATAAAGGTAACTCTTTACCTCTAGCTTGGTAATCTTCTACCAAAAGCTCCAACACGTCTTTAGCATTTTTTAGAGCTTCTTCGTAGCTGCTGCCATGGGTATGAGCATAGGGACCAAATTCTGGCAAACTGGCAATGTAGGTTTGGTCTTGCTCTGACCATTGAATTAAGATACTATAGTGGTTTTTCATCTGTATTTATTTCTGTAAATTATTTAAGTCTATGACCTTATCAAGAAAAAGAAGTGATAGAAGTACTCAAAGAACTGGCACAATTAGAACAGGAGGATGAATCATGAAATATAGCATTTTAATTCAATGGTCAGAGGAAGATAACTCTTATGTCGCTAGTTTACCCGAATGGGGTAACTATGCTCGTACCCACGGTGACACTTATGAGGAAGCTCTTGAGAATGCTAAGGAAGTTTTAGAGGATTTGGTGTACGCCTATAGCCAAGTCAATAAAGAGTTACCAACTCCAAAGATACTAGAGGTAGCCTGAAATTAGTCTAAAAGTAAGCATTCACCTATTCGCTTAAGGCTCGTGCGCTTTTCCTGTTCCCTGTTCCCTAAAATCAATAAAATGTGTACCTCATAGCTATGATAATTGCTACACATCTTCATACAAAGCTTCAATACTAGTCCGAAAATCCACAGTTTCTAGATGAATCTCACTGCCGGGATAATAAAATTGCAATGTCCAAACTCCCTCAGAATTTCGGCGAAAGCAGTCTAAGCGTTTACGGTTTTGACTAATTAAAACATATTCCACCAAGGTCTCTAATTGTTGATAGTCCGAAAATTTATCACCTCGGTCAAAGGCTTCAGTCTTGGGAGATAAAACTTCTACAATTAAGCAAGGATATTTTTTATAGTTAGTCAATTCTCGGTCTCTGGCATCGCAAGTCACGAAAACATCAGGATAATAATAACTATTGGATGCTTCGACATAAGTTTTCAGATCTGCCATATAAACCCGATAGCCAGTGTCCCTGACATGATTTCTTAACGCTGAAGCCAGATTAAGGGCAATAGTAACATGGGCATCACTCGCGCCAGCCATGGCATAGACTTCTCCATCACTATACTCGTGTTTGATGGCACTATCGTCTTCGTAGGATAGATACTCTTCTTTGGAAATGTAATTGGGGCTTTTATCAGCAATCATGACAGTTTCAAGAGAGTGACTTTATTAGTATATAAGAAAGGGAGTAGGGAGTAGGGAGTAGGGAATCGGGAATCGGGAATCGGGAATCGGGAATCGGGAATCGGGAATCGGGAATCGGGAAAATTTAAAAAATTCTGTGTACTTCATAACTGCAAAAAAGGCTATAAAACTATAATAGTTTTACAATTTTTAGGTATTTATGGGGCTTTTTTTAAAAAACCGTAATATCGCGCATTAATACTTCAATTTAGTAAGAAAAAAACATTGAAGTCTGGTGGGCAAATTAATCTAATATAAACCACTCAAACTAACCCAACTTTCTTTGCCCACCCTACAAGAATATCAAGAGTCAAAACAAATCATAATTGAAGTCTGGTGGGCAAAGTAATCTAATCTAAACCACTCAAAAATAACCCAACTTTCTTTGCCCACCCTACAAGCTCTCTTCCCGACTACTCTCTACTCCCGACTCCCGACTCCCGACTCCCGATTCCCGACTCCCGACTCCCGACTCCCGACTCCCGATTCCCGATTCCCGATTCCCTGTTCCCTATAAAAATAATTTTGTCAACCCCTCTTCAGGCGATATACTAAAATTTAAGCATATTTTTAGATTTCAAATGAACTCCTCAACACCATCCATCCAATTCTTTGACGGTATTTATGAACAGCTGAGTGACGTCAGCCTCAGAAAAAACCGACGCTCAGGAGCCCGCATCGTCTTGATGACCTTTGAAAAGTTAAAGGCTATTGAACAATTCAACAGTTATAGAAACCGATTTTCTCAATCAATGGTCTTAACAGACGAAGAAGGGGTGATTAATATGACTCCATCCTCAATAAAATTTCGCTTCGGTGGTCCAGAAGGAGATGACCTAGCAGGAGTGGAGTGTAAAGTTGAAATTGATCAAGACGACCACTGGGAACGCTTCATGCGCTTCATGAATCGGTACGCTGAAGCCAACGGCATGGCTTACGGTGAAAGCAAACCACCAACTGAAGGATAATTACCAATCCTACACATTTCCCCCGGTCTTTGGGTTCCGTCCGAGGTTAACCTAAGCCATAAGTGTGCTATCAGACACGATATCAAGTATCAAGGATGAAGTATGAAAGTCGCAATTACTGGAGCAACAGGATTTGTCGGTAGCCGCTTAGTCGAGCGTCTACAAGAAGAAGGACATCAACCCTTAATCTTAACCCGTGACTCAGCTAAAGCTAGGAAGCAATTTCCTAATATAGAAACTATTGCCTACACTCCCACCGAATCAGGGGATTGGCAAAATGCGATCGCAGGCTGTGATGGTGTAGTCCATTTAGCTGGAGCCCCCATTGCTGAGGAGCGCTGGACACCAGCCCGTAAGCAGGAAATTCTCAATAGCCGCCAATTAGGGACCCAAAAAATAGTGGAAGCGATCGCTCTTGCTGACCCTAAACCCACGGTATTAGTAAACGCTTCTGCCATTGGTTACTACGGCACTAGTGAAACAGTCACCTTTGATGAAACAAGTCCTGCTGGAGACGACTTTCTGGCAGAGGTTTGTCAAGCCTGGGAAGGAGAAGCCCAGAAAGTCAAAGAAGCTGATGTGCGACTAGTGATTCTGCGCATCGGTATAGTTTTGGGCAATGGCGGTGCCTTAGCCAAAATGATACCCCCCTTTCAAATGTTTGCTGGAGGGCCAATCGGTACCGGTCGCCAATGGTTTTCTTGGATTCACCGAGATGACTTAGTGAACTTAATCATAGCTGCCCTCACTAGACCAGACATGGAAGGGATTTTCAATGCCACAGCCCCCAATCCTGTCTTGATGTCTGAATTATGTAACGCCATTGGAGAGGTTCTCAATCGTCCCTCCTGGCTACCAGTTCCCAGTGTTGCCCTAGAAGCCCTGCTGGGAGAAGGAGCGGTAGTAGTCTTGGAAGGTCAACAGGTGCTACCCAAACGAACCACTAGTTATGAATGGGAATATCAGTATCCCACAGTAAAGCAAGCTCTAGTAGACATATTGAAAACTGAAAACTGAAAATTGAAAATTGATCACAACTAACAATTAACAATTAACAATTAACAATTACTGAATGACTAATGACTAATGACTATAACTACTAAGGTGTTGCAGTCATGGCATTAGTGGGAGTCGGAGGAAGTTCCTCTTCCTCTATCTGAGCCGGAAGCCGTTCTACTCTAGCACCAAGTTGTCGGAGTTTACCCTCCAAATCGTCATAACCCCGGTCTAAATGACGGAGTCCCTGAATCGTAGTTATTCCTTCTGCCCCTAACCCAGCTACCACAAGTGCAGCAGATGCCCGTAAATCCGTACCCACTACTGGTGCTCCCGACAACATTGGCACACCTCTGATAATCGCATTATTCCCTTTAACCCGTATATCCGCCCCCATGCGATTCAATTCAGCAACATGACGCAGCCGATTTTCAAAAACCGTTTCGCTAACCACACAGTTTCCCTCACTCAGAGCCAGCAACGCCGTAAACTGGGCTTGCATATCCGTAGGAAATCCAGGATAAGGCAAGGTTTCAATATCCATTGCCCTTAGTTTATGAGGAATAATTCGTAAGCGATTGGGTTCCTCAATCATCACCTCACTACCAATTGCCCGTAACTTAGCAATCACAGCAGTTAAATGTTCCGGTATTACTGGGTAAAGGCTCAGTTCAGAGTGAGTAATTGCCCCAGCTACCAAGAAAGTGCCAGCCTCAATCCGGTCAGGAATAATCGGGTAATCCACCGAATGTAAACTAGAAACCCCAGAGATACTAATAGTTTTACTACCAGCATCACGAATTTGAGCTCCCATCGCTCGGCAGAAATTCGCCAAATCCACCACTTCTGGCTCTTGAGCCGCATTTTCAATGATGGTTTCCCCTTCTGCCAGAGTCGCTGCCATCAGCAGAGTTTCTGTTGCGCCGACACTGGGGTAATCCAGGTAGATTTTCGCCCCCTTTAGCTTGTTGTTACCTGTTCCTTTCACATAAGCATTGACCATCCCATGCTCAATATGAACCTGAGCGCCCATAGCTTGTAGACCCCTGACATGGAGGTCTACAGGTCTAGCACCAATCGCACAGCCACCAGGCAGTGGTATACGTGCCACTCCCAATCGCGCTAGCATCGGACCAAGGATAAAAAAGCTAGCTCGCAGCTGGCTCACCAACTCATAGGGAGCTTTTGATTGTCCGATATGGCTGACATCTAGATCTAAGATGTCACCATTGCGTTTGAGCTTGACTCCCACAGCAGCAAGAATCTGGCTCATCCGCTCGATATCTACTAGGGAGGGCACATTACGCAGTCGGCAATCTTTAGAACACAGTAAAGCCCCTGCCATAATTGCCAAGGCAGAATTTTTAGCTCCACTAATTTTTACCTGTCCGTGGAGAGACGCTCTACCCCAAATCTTGAGAACCGATTCGTTTTCCTGGGACAGAGATTGTGGATTGATAGGGCTTTGAGAGTGATTGATGGGTCTATCCTCCAAAATCATTGTAATTTCTGGCGAAATGTTAAATTTGGTTTTGATTTTACCTGAAACTTTATAAATGTCTAGTTTTCCAAGTATCTTGATCCAATGTCAGGTTTTCCACTATACTCAGAAGTTGGCAATGTAAACCGGGAAATTTGCAGGAGTTGCGGCTATCGACAGGTGCGACCCATGGCGAGCTTAATTCTTAATTGGGAAAGCCCACTTAAAGAAACTTGTCCAAAATAGCAGTAAATGCTGTATACTGAAAAACCGGTGAGCTAACAGAGCAAGCCCACTAGCAATTCCTTTGTGGAATCCTCAACCGTGACAGTTCTGAATCAGAACTGACCACCATCGGAATCACCAAAGATTGCTATAACGCCAACAAAAGCGGAACTGGCGGAATTGGTAGACGCGCTAGATTCAGGTTCTAGTGTTCGCAAGGACTTCCGGGTTCAAGTCCCGGGTTCCGCATAATTAGCAAGACTTGTATGCTGACAAGCACTAAGAATCCCCTAGTCAAGGAAATTCGCAAGCTGCACAGAGTAAAAGGACGTCGGCAGCAAGACCTGTTTCTGTTGGAGGGAACCCACCTGTTGGCAGAAGCCTGTGCCGTAGATTATCCCCTAGTCACCCTCTGCTATACACCAGAATGGCTTGAAGCTCATCCACAACTATCCCAAGATGCTTCCGTTCGGTCTCAAAGAGTCGAAGTGGTAAGTCAGTCTGTACTAAAAGCGATCGCTACTACAGTTGAGCCAGATGGAGTGATAGCCACAGCAACCCGTCTTCCCCTTTCCCCGAAACCCTTCAATTCCCTCTCCCTAGGGCTAGCCCTAGAAACCATACAAGACCCAGGAAATCTTGGAACAATCATTAGAACTGCAGTAGCCGCTGGTGCAGAAGGATTGTGGCTTAGTTCCGATAGTGTAGAGCTAGATAATCCTAAAGTATTGCGAGCCTCAGTCGGTCAGTGGTTCCGTCTTCCCATGGCAGTTACCCCCCATTTGCCCACCCTCGTAGCTCAAGCTCAAGCTCAAGGGATACAAGTAGTAGCCACAGTACCAGATGCTAAGGTCAGTTACTGGGAAATAGATTGGCGCTGTCCTAGCTTAATACTCCTGGGCAATGAAGCAGCTGGACTTAAGGAAGAGTTGGTAAAAACTGCAGATCAGCAAGTTAAGATTCCCCTGATGCCAGGAGTAGAATCCTTAAACGTAGCGATTGCTGCTGCCTTGATGTTGTACGAAGCGAAACGGCAGCGTTTTTGAAAGTCTTTAGTGTCAAGTGTGAGGTGGGCTGGTTGACTCACAAAACGGTCAGCGGTCAGCGGTCAGCTTATTTTATTCCAAATTACCTCAAGTAGCCTGCCCATAGCCTATCAGCACTTCAAATAGCTTGGCCATTTCCGTAGGTTGACCTAAAGGCCATAGCTAATGGCTGATAGCTAATGGCTGATAGCTAATGGCTGATAGCTAATGGCTCTCCTAGATACTTCATACTTCACCCTACCAATCTTAATGGTTGAGCACTTGCAATCCTGGATTGGTCAAGTTGAAAATAATAAAGACAAACTAAGCATACCCAATCTAGACTAGGAGATAGATGTGAGTCAAGACTTTGATTACGATTTAGTGATTATCGGTGCTGGTGTGGGGGGTCATGGTGCTGCCTTACACGCAGTGAGCTGTGGTCTGAAAACCGCTATTATTGAAGCCGGTGACATGGGCGGAACTTGTGTCAACCGGGGCTGCATCCCTTCTAAAGCGCTATTAGCCGCATCAGGTAGAGTGCGAGAGCTCCAGGACGCTCATCACCTCAATGCCCTTGGGATTACAGTAGCAGGGGTTGAGTTTGACCGAAATGCGATCGCAAATCATGCCAGCAATCTAGTCAGTAAAATTCGTGGTGACCTGACCAACAGCCTAAAACGCTTGGGTGTGGATATTATCAAAGGCTGGGGTAAAGTAGCTGCTTCTCAAAAAGTAACCGTTGTTACAGAAAATGGTGAAACAACTATCACTGGCAAAGATATTATGATATCCGCTGGTTCAATTCCCTTTGTACCCCCAGGAATTGAGATTGATGGCAAAACCGTATTTACCAGCGATGATGCCATAAAACTAGAATGGCTGCCAGATTGGGTAGCAATCGTGGGCAGTGGTTACATTGGTCTAGAGTTTGCTGATGTCTACACAGCACTAGGGTCTGAAATCACCATGATAGAAGCCCTAGACGACCTGATGCCAACCTTTGACCCTGATATTGCCAAACTAGCCACACGAATCCTGATCAAACCTCGGGACATTGAAACCCACACTGGGGTGCTAGCGATGAAAGTAACTCCCGGTTCCCCGGTAGTAATAGAACTAGCAGATACCAAAACCAAGGAAGTAGTCGATGTGCTGGAAGTCGATGCTTGCCTGGTCGCTACAGGTCGGATTCCTGCCACCAAAGACCTAGGACTAGATGCCGTAGGTGTGGAAACAGACCGGCGCGGTTTTATTCCCGTAGATGACACCATGGCAGTACTGTCAGCAGGGGAACCTGTGCCCCATCTTTGGGCAATTGGTGATGCCACTGGGAAAATGATGTTAGCCCATGCCGCCTCCGCTCAAGGTATTGTCGCAGTAGAGAATATCTGTGGACGTCAGCGCACCGTAGACTACCGCAGCATACCCGCAGCCGCCTTTACCCATCCAGAAATCAGCTACGTCGGCCTAAGCGAACCACAAGCCAAAAAATTGGCCTCCGAAGAAGGCTTTGAAGTATCCGTTGTAAGATCTTACTTTAAGGGGAATTCTAAAGCGATCGCAGAAGGAGAAGCAGATGGGGTAGCGAAAGTGATCTACCGTAAAGATACTGGGGAAGTCCTAGGAGTCCACATCCTAGGTATCCACGCCTCTGACTTAATTCACGAAGCCTCAAATGCGATCGCAAACAGACAATCCGTTAACTCCCTCGCCTACTTAGTCCATGCTCACCCCACTCTCTCAGAAGTACTCGACGAAGCTTACAAACGAGCTGTAACTCATTAGTCAGAATCCTTTGTTAATTGCTAATTAACAAAGGATTTTAGTACTGACGCACTGAGAAACTGAAGCACTGAGGGACTGACGCACTCACGCACTATATAAAACTACTGATGCAAATTCGCCGACGCCCACCTAATCCAGCAGTTAAAATCAAAAGCCTGCACTATCAAATTGCACTACCAGAGGATAAACCCGACCATATTCTCGAAGAAATTGTCTGGCACAAAGAGAAAGAAATTGACCAGATGCGGGAAAGTCTGTCCCTAGTGGAGTTGCGCAAGCGAATACAAATAGCACCACCCCCCCGAGACTTTCTAGCAGCCCTAAAATCAGGAAAGACTAGCCCTGCACTAATTGCAGAAGTCAAAAAAGCATCTCCTAGCAAAGGGGTTATTCGAGAAGATTTTGACCCAGTAGCCATTGCTCAGTCATACAGCCAAGGTGGTGCTAGTGCGATCTCAGTGCTGACAGATCAAAAATTTTTTCAGGGTAGTTGGGAAAACCTGGCAAAAGTTCGTGCTGCTGTAGACGTGCCTTTGCTGTGTAAGGAGTTCATCATCTATCCCTACCAAATGTACATGGCTCGTAGTCACGGAGCAGATGCAGTTTTATTGATTGCAGCCATCCTTTCCGATCAAGACCTGCAATACTTTATCAAAATTGCTCAGACTCTGTCGATCACACCCTTGATCGAAGTCCATACCCAATCTGAATTAGATCGAGTATTATCTCTCGATGGCGTTACCCTAGTAGGTATAAACAATCGTAACTTGGAAGATTTTTCCGTCGATTTACAAACAACCTGTCAATTACTAGCAGCAAGGGCTAACCAACTACTCGAACGTGGCATTCTGGTAGTCAGTGAATCAGGGCTTCATACCAACGCTCACCTTGATCAGGTAGCATCTGCCGGAGCCACAGCCGTCCTCATTGGTGAGTCATTGGTAAAACAGCCAGACCCAGCAGTTGCTATTGCCAGTTTGTTTAGCCATCAGTGACCCATAGTCCAAAACAATAGTCCATTGTGATGGCAGACTCCGACTCACCGAGGTACAGGAAATTTCATGGATCCAATTCCCCTTCCATCTTATATTCACTACGAACTGGTGCTCCAACTGCTAGAGCGCCAAACAGCATTTGCTACAAGTCAAAACCCCCAATTGCGAGAGCAGGTTCATCAATTGATCAGTACTCTGCGTAAAGCCCTAGTTCAGCAGAAGCAGTTAGAACAAAGCTGTCAGCGAGCCAACTTGCCAATGGAGTATCGCTGGTCTCTCAACAGCGTCAAATTGGATGCCCATAACTCCAAAAATGGTTTACCGGATTCAGCAGGAAGACTCCCCCATTAAATTGTCTAAATTGTCAACTTCATAAAAAAAAACTAAGAAATTTAGTCAGAGTATCTCATTTGAGCCAATATATTTTGAGATTGTTACCTACTCCTGAGGAGCGTTACTCCCACTGTCGGCATCAATAACACATGCTCGCTATGGCTCCGAACTAAAGAGTGTCCTAACTGCAGGGTGTCAATATACAAAGACTTGAAGGCAAGTTTAAATCTAGCGCGCCTGGGTTGGTCGTGTAAGCATGGGTGGGGATAACCGCTCCCATGCTGCGGTGGTGAAACGCCAAATTAACCCCTAAATTAACCTTGAATTTCCGGTTTTGTCCGGTAAGGTCTAAGACTTAATCGGTCAGTTCAGAGTAACTAACCAATCATCAGATCACAACAACCCTAGATACCAAGACTAACTACAGATGGAAGACAAGCTCAAACTAATGATTCCTGGCCCGACGCCAGTACCAGAACAAGTATTACTGGCCATGGCCAAACACCCGATCGGACACCGTAGTCCCGAATTTAGCGAAATCATGGCAGAGGTCAATGAAAACCTCAAATGGCTACACCAGACCAAAAATGATGTCTTGACTGTAACCGCTAGCGGTACCGGAGTCATGGAAGCTGGCATTATTAACTTCCTCAGTGCAGGCGATCGCGTTTTAGTTGGTTCTAATGGTAAATTTGGCGACCGTTGGGGCAAAATCAGTACTGCTTTTGGTCTGGAAGTGGACACCATTACCGCTGAGTGGGGTAAGCCCTTAGATCCGGAGCAGTTTCGTGAAAAGCTAGAAGCTGATACCGAAAAGCAAATCAAAGCCGTAATCGTCACCCACTCTGAAACCTCTACTGGGGTTCTCAACGACTTAGAAACCATAAATCGTTACGTCAAAGACCACGGGGAAGCCCTAATTATTGTTGATGCTGTTACCAGCCTTGGAGCAGTCAATGTACCCATTGATGAGTGGGGTCTGGATGTAGTAGGCTCTGGTTCCCAGAAGGGATACATGATTCCCCCAGGACTCGGATTTGTCAGTGTTAGTCCTAAAGCTTGGGAAGCCTACAAAACAGCTACCCTGCCCAAGTTTTATCTAGATTTAGGGACTTACAAGAAATCTACTGCTAAAAACAGCAATCCCTTTACCCCGCCAGTGAACCTAGTCATTGCCCTACAGGCTGCACTGCGCATGATGCAAAGAGAAGGGTTAGAATCAATATTTTCCCGTCACCAGCGTCTGATGGAAGCAACCCGCGCCGCTGTCAAAGCCCTATCATTACCATTGTTTGGTTCTGATGAGTATGCTAGCCCAGCCGCCACTGCAGTGATTCCCACATCAGTAGAGTCGGAACAAATCCGTTCTGTGATGAAAAAACGCTATAACATTGCTCTAGCTGGGGGACAAGATAACTATAAAGGAAAAATATTCCGCATTGGTCACTTAGGTTTTGTCAGTGAGCAAGATATTCTTGGTGTCATTGGTGCTCTCGAAGCCACCCTTCAGGAATTGGGACACCAATCCATGACACCAGGAGCAGGTATTGCAGCTGCTGCTAGTGTCTTTGCCAAGAGCTAATTAACAGTTTATGCTTGACGGTTGACGGTTGACTATCTTGTGCGGTGAAAGGTCAACCGTTGGCCTACGGCCACGCGTGCGCGTTCAACTCCTAATAGTATTTTTAATTTTTAATGAAACTTCCGCCACCTAAGTTCAGCAAGGATGGTGGAATACTTCCTTATTGAGTTCAACACCACCATCAAATGCCAATTCTAAATTCCGACCCAATCACATACCCAATTCCCAAGTTTTCCTGATCAGTGCCAAATCCTTAGGAGTTAATTAAAGACGTTTTGGCTCTGCCATAAGAGTTGTATCCTGATCATCCTAAATAACCACCCAAATCTGTTATGCCCTGACTGGGAAAAAGAATTTGACTTAAGCAAAAGTTTTTTAACTCTCAAAGCAATGCCCAGTAATGATTTCAGCATCAGTTAAATTCCAATTACCATAACAAGTTCGGCTATAGCCGAAGGGTTTAACTGCTCTGACGTAGAATAAAATACATGGGTGATGTGAGGGTATGCAAAAGCCAATGTTTGAAACAGCTGAACAATTTCCTGTCTTGGGGTTACCCGTTCACCTTTTAGACAACTACAGCAACTACTTAGACGATCGTCTCACCAAAGGTCTAGGTAGTCATGTAGTAACTCTAAATGCCGAAATGGCAATCCAGGGAGAGCGCAACCCTGAGCTAGCTGCCGTTATCAAGCAGGCAGAACTGGTGATTCCTGATGGGGCAGGTATTATATTTTACTTACGACTTCACGGTAAAAAAAAGCAGCGCTGTCCAGGAATTGAACTAGCTCAGTCTTTACTGGTCAAGGCTGGACAATACGGAGAAACTTGCCCAGTATTCTTCTATGGGGCAGCCCCTCATGTAGTCCAAAAAACAGCTAGGGTTTGGCAGAAGAGAGTTCCAAAACTAGCGATCGCTGGAATTAGTCATGGCTACCTCAGTGCAGAAGCAGAGGAAGAATTAAAGCTGACCTTAAAACAACAGCAGCCCAAAATCATATTAGTGGGCTTAGGTGTACCACGTCAAGAATTTTGGATTGCCCAGAATCGCCACCTGTGTCCCCAATCCATTTGGATTGGTGTTGGTGGTAGCTTTGATATCTGGTCAGGGGCTAAAACCCGTGCGCCAGCCTGGTTCCGGAACAATAATCTTGAATGGTTATATCGGTTGTATCAAGAACCTCACCGTTGGCGGCGAATGATGGTTTTGCCTCAGTTTGCTCTCAAAGCCCTAGCTCAAAGAATGATGGTTCTGCCTAAGTTTGCTCTCAAAGCCTTAGGTCAAAGAATGGCATAATCTAATCCCTCATCAATAGACCTGAATCAATACACCTGACAACATGAGTATTGTCGAGTATTATCTTGATGCGATCGCATAAGCGCGGAAGCTTTGCTTCATCGCCAAAGGCGATTGGCCGTAGGCCACGCTACGCGATCGCTCGTTGGGGAGCGGCTGTGTGCTAAGGCTTGCGGGAGCACCTTCTAAGCCTCGTGGAATACCAGTCGCTCATCTGACTCTCCATCTCCCCATCTCCCCATCCTGTCTCTTATA
>WTKN01000411.1 GCA_011524395.1 Moorena sp. SS36440bin_2 | reverse complement strand
GGGGAACCCCCAAGACCGCACTGCCTCCCCAAGACCGCGCTGCATCGCTGTTCCCTGTTCCCTGTTCCCTATATTGACAGTTAAACCTAATTTTGTCCGACTACTTATTACTAATAATCACCGAACTAACTACAGGGGATAGGGTGAAAAACGTTTGACTAATGTCTGTGAATGTTTCAATTAGTCAACGCCTCTGGAGGGATTGTAAAACATTGATTAGTTTTGAATCCGAGCTAATGGTAATATCCTGGCGCAATTGTTCCCGGGTAACCGGTGTGGTACTTGTCCCTAGATACTTTATCACGTCTATTTCGGACTGATCTAAGCGATTCAACTGTGCAATTAAAATTAACCTCATTGGCTCGGAAATACCTCATTCAAGCTTAAAAATTTTGATACACTGCCATTAAAATATTTTTCAAGTGTTGCCGCGACTAGATTTAATGCTAAGGGATTGCCTCTATAACGGGTAATTAAATTTTGCCATTCTTCTGTATTTCCAGACAAACCCTTATCTACTAAAATTTTATCAGCTTCTTCTGTAGATAAACCTTTCAGGGTTAAGGAAGTAGTAGTATTATTTTTTTGCTCCAGTAACTCTAGTTGTAAAAATTTTTCCCAACTGCTCAGCAGCAAAGCACTTTGGTGTTTTTCCTGTGCTACTCGTCTAAATAGCTGACCATAATCTTCACAGTTGGCTTGATAATATCCAGCTATAGCACCAGGAAGTAGAATATTCTCTGCATCATCCAGTACGATCAGACACCGATGCTGTTGTAAACATTTGATTAAGGTAGAAATACTGGGGGGGCGACGATAGCGATTGAAACGATTGATACGTCAAGAGTGTAACGATCTGTGGTAGAAAAAGATAGGTCTTTCATTGTCAATAAGACCTATCTGTTCAAAATGTTACCCTTATTATATCAAAACCATCTAAAATTTAAACTAAAGGATAAGCAGGTGCACAAAATTAATTACACATTTTAAAATCCTCAAAGCCTTTCAGGTTAAGGCTTACAGAGATTGGCAGTAGGAAATTAATTCTGTGTAGGTGCTTAGTAATTATATTTTAGCAGAAATGTTGAATCACGCAACAAAACTTTACATGATTTGATAAATTCACCCTATAAAGTCCTATTTCACCTTAACCAAATTAGTTTTCTAAACCAATGTACATAGCTAATTTATTGAGACATATATGATTGAATATAACGAAGTTTATCTAATGCTGTTTTTCCAAAATCTTCTGGTATTTCTATTAGCTGTAATATCAAATAAGCGATTAAACAGCTATAAATTTTAATTCGGATACCATTTTCGTTTTTCGTAATTAATCTATCTAATTTTAAGTGCATTTTCAAAAATTTCCATAACAACTCTATCTGCCATCTTTTGACGTAAATATCAGCTATTTCTTCATTTTTAACTCCTGATTTTTTTGACTCTACTAAATTAGTGGCCAACCGGAACTCGGTTTTTTTCTCTAAATCACAAAATGCTACTACTCTAATTTCCACTTCTCTTTCATCTTTACCTACTTGACAATTTCCATTTTCTAGCATTTCTAAAGTTACATTATTTTTAATTCTCAAAACAAAGGCTTTATTTGTTTGGTTCTTCAGTACTTTCTATGCTAAACTAACATTTATCTACTTAAAATAGTATCAAAATAACTAAAAATACTTGACAAACACTCCTCCTTTATTATTAACTCTTAAGAGTCGCAAAAAGAGATTAAGAGTATGGTTAATAAAAAAGAAATAAAGCTGCTCACAGAGCTTCTCGATCTGGAAGGGGTAAAAGTTAGAGCCCACCGAGTTCATGTCGGAATCGGAATAATTTTACAGGTAGAATCAATCCACTCAGATAGTACTTGTCCTCGCTGTGGAACAAAAAGTCGTAGATTACATCAAAATCATCGATACATAGTGAAAGATTTACCCTTTGGAGAAAAACCAGTATTTTTAGAAATCAATAGAAGACAATTCAAATGCATCCAATGTAGAAAACCGTGTCTTGATGCAGCGCGGTCATGGGGGGAACCACGGCAGTTGCTCATGGTTAGAAGTTACCGTAAGACAGTTGAGCCTTAATCAATAAGTTTTACCCCTTTTTTGCATAGCCTACCAACCATAAAGGCTCAACGTAATCAGGTTTCGTCTCCGGGGGAACCCCCAAGACCGCACTGCCTCCCCAAGACCGCGCAAATCACGCTTACTGAAGAACTAGATTTCGTTAGAAAGAAGAGAAGTTATACAAAAAGGCTGGCAGAGAAAACCCTAC
>WTKN01000241.1 GCA_011524395.1 Moorena sp. SS36440bin_2 | reverse complement strand
TGTAGATAGCGTAGTCGGTCATCACCAGATACTTTTATCAACCCCCAATGGCAACAATCAACTAAGGCAACTCCCTGACGGGCTGCTTCAATCCCTGCGGCATCATTGCCAAAGCTTACTGGAATCATCCGTGAAGCCACTGACTCAAACCTTGCCCCAGCCAGGCGCTGGACATCTAGCAATTTTTGATTATTGATTGATAATTGATCATTTGTCATTAGAATAGACTTCTTGCAGAAGTCGGGAACAGGGAACAGGGAACAGGGAACAGTGGACAAGAATTGACGTAAACACTATCAGAAAAATACTTTTGCAAGAGGTCTACTATACCATGTCAACCTATTAACTTGTAAACCTGTCAACCTTGGCCAAAAGGCCACCCTACGGGAACAACCTGTCAACCTGTAAACTTGTCAACCTGTCAACCCGAACCCAAGGTTAGAGCTGGTAACGAGAGTCATTCCAACCATAAATTGGGTCTTTTGACTGCTCTTTTTGGCGATTTTTTCTGATCTGAGTTGCTCTAATCAGGGTTTGCTTGACAATACTGACCAAGTTATACCATGTTATGTTCTGATTTTTGAGTAATTCCCGGAGTCCTTGCAGAGCCAGTTTAGCGGCTAGAGATTCGGTTTCTTCTTCTGGTCTGATTGGTGTACAGAGCCTGATCGGGTCTCGTTGCACGGCAGCAAAGGCTTGACGCACAGTAGTCGTAATCTCCTGCCTGAGTTTTTTGTTACCCTTTAACTGCTGCTGACGCCTCCCCTCTTCACTGGAAGCATACAGCGGTGGTAAACGATTGAGGGCGTAGGTAGCTACTTCTACCTGGTTGATATACTTAGCTAGCTTTGGGGAAAGTCGAGACTTTTGACGCTCTACTTCCTGAGCCACTAAGATTTCCATGACATTTTGATAGGTTATTGCTTGATGTAATCGATCTGCTTCCATGACTTAACCAGTTAGATATTGCATTAAATAAAAAATCCTTGACGAGTGGCAAGATCAAAGATGGCAAGATGAAAGACATTTTATTTTGCCTACGCAAGAACCAGCTCGTCAAATACCGCTACTGGGGGTTACCGTTTTTTAGTAACCCCTTTTTTGAATTCCTGTTGGATTAGCTTTGAGCTTCTACTCCTGTAGTGAAGCACTTATAGATAGCTTTTATTTATCCTGTCAGGAACTCTAAACAATAGCTCTTTAGTATTTTTTTAGATTTGAGCTTAACCCCACACCTGGCCAGGGGACTTTGGTACTCACAATAATAACTCATATTTTTCTTTCCGCCTATGATATAGATCACAAGCAAAAGGCACGGTTGCGATTGCAATCCCAATGGTGAACTAGTCGCATTTTGTATAAATCTAGTACTAATTACTAAGTACTGAGGGCTTGCTCATAGTTTTTACTTATTACAAATTACCTAGGATTGCTAAAGCAATAATAATGTGTTATAATTAAAAGGTTTGTTTATTTTTTTTGACGACGCTGGAGAATCTTTTCAGATACTTCTAAATCGACCTGGACTTTTCTAATGGCTAAGTCTGCGGGTAATCCTCTGAGATACCAGCGATATACCTTGGCTAAGGTGGATTGATCGGCATCAGCCATAGCGGATGCGATCGCATTTTGAACAGGAGCAGGCACCATTTCCTTTAGGGTGGGGAATCGCTTGCTAGTAAACTCATCCCGACCACTTTTTAACTTAAGGAAATCTTTAACTCCAGCATTTTTTGCGATCGCAATCAGCTCAGAGATCTGGTTAGCCAGTTTTGGTACAGGTTTAACCTTGGGCAACTCCGAGAACTGGTCAGCAAGTTTTGGTAAAGAAGGTTTAGCCTTGGGCAACTCAGAGGACTGGTCAGCAAGTTTTGGTAAAGAATGTTGAACCTTGGGCAACTCAGTGGCTTTCTTTCTTACAGCACCAACCCCTTTGCGTTGATCCATGGTCTGATTGGCAACGGCATCGGCTTCTGAATTCTGTGCTCGGGGAATCCACTCCAATTGAACAGAGTCAAATTGATTCAGAAGTGACTTAGCTTTTGTCCATAAGGGTCGTAAGTGGGCTGTTTTAACTCTCCAGGTACCTTTAAGCTGATTGATAACCAGTTGAGAATCTCCTTTTAGCACTACCTGCCCAGCACCGATTTCTAAGGCTTTCTCTAACCCAAGAATAGCTCCGGTATATTCGGCCTCATTGTTGGTAGCATGAGGAAAAAATTGACTAACGCTAATGGTTTTAGCTCCTGGTTGTTTAATAACAGCAGCAGCACCGGCTATGCCAGGATTCCCACGAGACCCCCCATCAAATAGGATAGTAAGCTTGCTGTTGGTCTTCTTAGCTGTTAAATTCACTGATTGGTTGTTCATCTAGATTAGCTTTTGCGTTCACGCAGCGGCTCCTACAGAGCATCACAAAATGCCTCTGAAGAAGGGAAGTGTATATCCTATAGCCTATATATAGCAAGTCTTATACCCATGAGGTACTACAAATCTATGGGTTAAAGGGAGCAGGGACTTCGGAGCAGGGAACAAAATTCAGCTAACGTAAGCATTCAGCCGTTAGCCGTGAGCTAAAAGCTTACGCTGCTTGAGGTGCCGTCAGCCATTCGCAAATGGCCAAGGCTCAAGCTAATTGAGGTGCTGACTAACATAGATTAAACCCTAGCTTACTTGTTTTATTCCAAAGTCGGCCTGTGCTTAGCACATAAGCTGATAGCTGTTGGCGTAGCCTGCGCGAGCGCGCATATGCTTACCAGCTAACGTGCTAACGGGCTACTAGTAATGCGATCGCGCAAGTTACCCTTTCGGCAAAAAGCCATGGCTATAGGTTTATACCCAGTTCCGGTAAAACATACAACTTTACTTTTGCCCCAATCTCCCTATCTCCCCATCTCCCTATCTCCCCATCTCCCCATCTCCCTATCCAAGCAATCTACTATTTTTAAATGCAACTCGGTATTAGATTGCTCTGACCTGCTCAGCAGCCTGGGCTAATTCAAATACCACCCGCGCCACGTAGGGACGAATCATCCACCAGATTAAGGGTGACAACCAGCCTTTTAGGGTAACTGAGTAGGAAATATAAGTACCACAAAGGGTTGACTCTACCTGGTAAGTGACGCGATTTTCAACTCCAGGGATTGCCAGAAATCTTATACTGAGTAGCTCACCGGGTAAGACACGCTCTACGAAAATTCGCACCGGAATGGGGATCAAGCGAGTGACTACCTGATAAATTAAACCAGGTTTAGCCATTAAACCTTTTGGAGCATTGGTACTTGACAGCAGAGGATTCCAAGACACATCTGCTAAGTTGATCAGTTTTTGCCAGAGAACTTCCACTGGGGCAGTACTCAGGGCGCGATAGGTCTTGAACAGGGAAAACTTACACCAAATCCCCTCGTGACCAGCAATTAACTTGAAAGAAAAATTAAGAATCACTACACGCCTCCCGCAGCTATGCTCAGGCAGATTTATGATCTTCCCCAAATGGATTTGGTTGAAAAATCCATCTTTATTTAGGATATGATCTCAACTGCCTGGGAGTTTTGCCAACCCCCAGGGCTTCCCCTGAAGGTACCCGATCGTACCAACCAATAATTACCAACTAATAATTACCAACCAATAATTACCAACCAATAAAATTGGCAAAGCAAACTTAAGCTTTTGCTTAGATACTCACTAGGATTGTTTATGACAGCTTTTCAGACGGACACAACAACTACCACTAATACTACTTCTTTACCTCCTGCCGACTCTAGGGAGAGAGTCAAGCAGTTGATGCAACAGGTGCAAGATAAGATTTGTGATGCTCTAGTAAAAGAGGATGGGATTGGCACCTTTAGAGAAGATGCTTGGGACAGAGAAGAAGGGGGTGGTGGTCGTTCCCGTGTGATGCGCGATGGTTCAGTAATCGAACAGGGTGGGGTTAATTTTTCTGAAGTTTGGGGCAAACAGCTGCCACCTTCAATTTTGAAGCAGCGCCCCGAGGCAGCTGGACATGGTTTTTTCGCTACTGGTACTTCCCTAGTATTGCATCCTCGTAATCCCTATGTGCCAACGGTTCACCTGAATTATCGCTACTTTGAGGCAGGACCAGTCTGGTGGTTTGGTGGGGGAATCGATTTGACCCCTTACTATCCCTTTGCTGAAGATGCTGCCCATTTGCATCGCCAATTGAAAGAAGCCTGTGATGCTCATCATCCTGAGTATTACCCAGTTTTCAAGTCTTGGTGCGATGAGTATTTTTATCTCAAACACCGTCAAGAAATGCGGGGTGTTGGGGGCTTATTTTTTGACTATCAAGATGGCACGAGGGGTAAACTCTATCGTGGTCCCCATCCAGATGGTCCCGCAGCAGCATACAGTGACAAGGTTGGGGCTTTAGAGCCTCGGAGTTGGGAAGATATATTTGGTTTCGTCACAACCTGCTCTGAGTCATTTTTACCAGCTTATCTACCCATAGTAGAACGCCGTCGCGATATGGAATATGGCGAAAGAGAGCGTAACTTCCAGCTCTATCGTCGGGGTCGATATGTAGAATTTAACCTGGTGTATGACCGAGGCACAATTTTTGGTCTGCAAACTAACGGACGTACTGAATCCATCCTGATGTCCTTACCCCCCTTGGTGCGTTGGGAATACGGTTACCAACCTGAGCCTAATACACCAGAATCCGAACTCTATGAGATATTTCTCAAGCCTCAAGACTGGGCAAACTGGAAAGCTTAAACTGTTGTAATGTCACTTATGGCAATACTAGGATGGTCTGATGTCAGTTATCAGCCGTCAGCTAATCAGCCGTCAGCTTATGTGCTACGCACACGCTACTTGAGGTGCCGTCAGCTGAAGTAACTCAGCATTATTCCAATGCTTACCTGTTGTCTTCACAAGCTGATAGCACCTCATGTACCATGACCTACGGCCAATGACTGATAGCTGATAGCTGACCGCTGATAACTGATAGCTGATAGCTGATAACTGATAGCTGGGTAAAGATAGAATGGAAATCCGTGATTCATTCCCATCCCATCCGTTAATATTCAGGTCTTCTGACCAGATTTGTGCAACAATTTGGATACGCTCCCTGACATTTTACTAATCACTGTAAGCTAAACTAGCTTGCAGTGAGAACCTCCATGATCCTAATCACAGAGGGCTTGCTTTAAGAAAAGTCTTCCCCGCTTGATTTGTTAGTCAGGGCGTATTAATTAAAAAACATTTTGGAGCTTTTTCAGTTGGCTGGGAAGCAGTCAGGGGCTCAAGGTGGCGCTAGTCCTATAGGTGCGCTAATACCTATGAAGAATTAAATTCCCATGATTGTCGCACCTGAATCGTTCGGGACGCACTCTCAACTCTTAATGATTAGATTTGGTAAGGTTTCAATGAGCGGTAGCTGCTACAAGGAGGTGCTGATGGTTCATATCGATCAGAAAACTCATACTACTGAAGATGGTACAAATGTGATTGTTTTGAAACCGATTGGACGCCTGGACATTACTACAGCTTGGCCTTTTCGTCTGAAATTGCAAGAGTGTATCTCCCAACTGCGCAGGCATGTAGTGGTTAATCTGAGTCAGGTTGACTTTATTGATAGTTCGGGTTTGACATCCTTAGTGGCTGGCATGCGAGATGCTGACAAAATTAAGGGCAGCTTTCGCATTTGTTCTGTTCATCCAGACGCCAAGCTGGTGTTTGAAGTCACTATGATGGACACGGTGTTTGAAATTTTTGAAACGGAGGAAGAAGCCTTAGATGGTTTATCCAGTAGTATCGCCACCTGAATAGACATCTGCGACCGACCCATTAGGTTTCAAATTAAGCGTGGGCTATGCTTCGGTAAATCTTCTAACACAAAGGTGTGATCAGAGCGTGTTAGAATACTAAAGGTGCTGATTGACCCGAACGACGAAAAGGGCTTGAATGCTACTAGCGGCAGCTCGGGAAAATAACTTGGCTGAGCTTTGTCAAAATAAGTCCACAGCAAGTTGAACTCCAAGGAATCAAAGGACCTGCGGGAGGCGGGTTGCGGCCAGGGTAGTAGGGGAACACAGCCCTTAGCTCCTACTGCGGGAGTAAGTGCGACAGAGCAAAACCTCCGGACGTTGATTAAGACCAATCTGGCATCAGCGGATGAAACTGGAAACCCCCACCATCATCTTGGATTTGGTGGTAGGTACTTCATGGGAGATAATAAAAATATTATAAAGCTTCAATTCTGATCTGCCTTGTGAATACTGTTCGCACAGTCTCGGATACTAAACGGGATTTCTACACCTATCACACTCGCCCCATCAACTCTATTTACCGACGTGTAGTGGAAGAGTTGATGGTAGAGATGCATTTGCTGTCGGTTAATGTCGATTTTAACTACGACCCCATCTATGGCTTAGGTGTGGTGACATGCTTTGACCGGTTTATGCAGAGCTATCAACCGGAAAATGATAAAGAATCAATTTTTAATGCTCTGTGTCAAGCAGTCGGAGGTGAAGCTCACCAGTACCAGGAAGATGCCCAAAGGCTCAAAAGTAGCGTAGAGTCTATGTCTGGAGAAGATTTGCTCTCCTGGTTCAGTTCCCCAACCTCTGAGAATGGGACTGGGGATTTGGCTACCACTATAGCTGCGATCGCACAAAATTCTCAGTTTAAGTACAGCAGATTGTTTGCCATTGGTTTATTTTCACTACTAGAGCAGGCGGACTCGGAGTTAGCTCAGGATCAAAAGCAGCTCGAAGAAGTAATCAACAAAATCACTAGTGGATTAAATCTTCCTTCCGAAAAGCTCAAAAAAGACTTGGAGTTGTACCGCAGCAACCTGGAAAAAATGGCACAGGCTCGGGTAGTGATAGAAGATGCCATTCAAGCTGATCGCAAAAAGCGAGAGGAGCGTGCTAAAGAGAAAGAAAAATCAGCTACCCCTAGCAGCGATTCCACCCCATCTGCCGAAGAAGAATCAGATTCCTCTTCGGATTCCTCTTCGGATCAAGCCCCATCTTCCTAGCTAGGTTTTTTGGTCTAGCAGGCTGATATCCCCCGGATAAATCCCAGATAAATCACGGGGGACAATTTCAACCCAAATTATCTTAAATCAAAGGTTGTAATAGTTGAATCAGGTCTTCCGCTGGTCTGAGCCCCTCTATCCGTTGTTGAGGCTGACCGTTTTTAAACAGTACCAAGGTTGGTAACGCCTCAATGCCATACTGGGAAGCAAGCTGGGGGTATTTGTCCGTGTCAATTTTTACAACTTTCAAACGATCTTTGAGCTCAGCATTGACCTGTTCTAGGATAGGAGCCATCATCTGACATGGCCCACACCAAATGGCATAGAAATCTACCAACACGGGCACATCTGAGCCAGATAATAATTCTTGGAATGTTTTGAACTGCTTTTTAACGGCCATGAGCAAGAAACCTTTCCTAGTCCGATACTTTTTAGCTACCAAAGTCTACCAAGATAGACTTTGGCCCGCTAATGCAAGATGCTTTCACATCCAGGGGGTATCTCCCAAAGCTCTCAGGAATATCCCACGAGCGCCATAAAAATGTCAAAAAAGTTGGTTCCACCGGGATAGAGAGCGCAACTATTAAACCCTTGGTTTTCGGCTTTAATTTAAGTTACATAATAATCCCTGTCGGTGTTACCCTAATTTAACTATAACAAATCATAAGAGTTTTGGTAGACTCTGCAACATTTTTTCTAGCTGTTTACTAACCTTGTGCTCGATTCTAGTCCAAAATCATTGGTGCTGGACTAAGCTAAAGATTCTTGTAAAGTTAACTTTGGAGGAAACCATTCCTGCCCACAAGACAAGATTAGCAGGATGGAAAACAGTTCAAGGTTTATGGAAACATTACAGACATCTGCGCAACCATCTTCCGAACAATTAAGCGATCGCATAGCCATCGTGACCGGTGCCTCGCGAGGAATTGGCCGAGCTGTGGCCTTGGCCTTAGCTGGGTCAGGGGCAAAGGTTGTAGTCAACTATGCCAGTTCCAGTACTGCAGCTGATCAGGTCGTAGGGGCTATCATTGATGCTGGGGGTGAAGCCTTAGCACTTCAGGCTGATGTGTCTCAAGCTGAACAAGTTGATGCCCTAGTTAAAGGGACTCTCGAAAAGTTTGGTCGTATAGACGTGCTAGTGAATAATGCTGGGATTACCCGGGACAACTTGTTATTGCGGATGAAACCCTCAGATTGGCACGCAGTAATTAATCTCAACCTGACTGGGGTATTTTTATGTATCAAAGCAGTGAGCAAACTGATGCTAAAGCAAAAGTCTGGTCGGATTATCAATATTGCTTCAGTGGCAGGACAAATGGGAAACCCTGGTCAAGCCAATTACAGTGCTGCCAAGGCTGGTGTGATTGGGTTAACCAAAACCGTTGCCAAAGAGTTTGCTAGTCGTGGGATTACAGTCAATGCTGTAGCTCCGGGTTTTATTGCCACTGATATGACCACTGACCTTAAAGCAGAAGGCATTATCGAGCATATCCCTCTAGGTCGTTACGGTCAGCCAGAAGAAGTAGCTGGGATGGTGAGGTTTTTGGCAGCTGATCCAGCTGCTGCCTATATCACTGGACAAGTATTTAATGTCGATGGTGGTATGGTTATGGCTTGAACCCCCCAACAGGTCTGTGTTTCAAGTTCCGGAAAGTTTAAAATTGTCAGAGGAATTAGCACTCTTCGTGTAAGAGTGCTAAATTTGCTAATGGAGACACAAAGCAACTTTAAACAACCAATGGCAAAAATCGTTTCGTTTGACGAAGAATCCAGACGCTCATTGGAGCGGGGGGTCAATGCCCTAGCTGATGCTGTACGTATTACCCTTGGTCCAAAAGGTCGTAATGTGCTTCTGGAAAAACAGTATGGGGCACCCCAGATTGTCAATGATGGTATTACCGTTGCCAAAGATATTGAACTGGAAGACCCCTTAGAAAATACTGGCGCTAGACTGATTCAAGAAGTCGCATCCAAGACTAAAGACGTTGCTGGGGATGGCACTACCACAGCTACCATTCTGGCTCAGGCCATGATTCGCGAAGGTCTTAAGAATGTCGCAGCTGGCGCAAATCCTGTAGCTGTGCGTCGAGGAATCGAGAAAACTGTTGCCGAGCTGGTCAAAGAGATTGAGGCCATGGCACAGCCGGTTCAGGGAACTGGGATCGCTCAAGTTGCTACAGTCTCCGCCGGTAACGATCCAGAAGTGGGTGACATGATTGCCCAAGCCATGGAAAAGGTCACCAAAGATGGTGTGATCACCGTTGAAGAATCCAAATCCCTCTCCACCGAATTAGAAGTAGTGGAAGGGATGCAGATCGATCGCGGTTATATTTCCCCTTACTTCGTGACCGATAACGAACGGATGACAGTGGAATTTGAAAACCCCTACATCCTGATTACCGATAAAAAGATTAGTGTGATCCAGGATTTGGTACCGATTCTGGAAAAAGTGGCTCGTGACAGCAAACCCTTGCTGATTATTTCCGAAGATCTAGATGGAGAAGCCTTGGCAACTCTGGTGGTGAATAAGGCCAGGGGTGTGTTGAATGCTGCTGCGGTCAAGGCACCAGGATTTGGCGATCGCCGCAAGCAAATGTTACAGGATATTGCAGTTTTGACCGGTGGTCAGGTAATATCCGAAGACGTTGGTCTGAGCCTGGATACTGTCTCCCTAGATATGCTAGGAAATGCTACCAAAGTTAGCATTGACAAAGATAGCACCACCATTGTAGCTGGTGGTCAAACTAAGGCAGATGTAGAAAAGCGAGTTGAGCAAATCCGCCGCCAGCTAGCAGAAACTGACTCCGAATACGATAAGGAGAAACTGCAAGAACGGATTGCTAAACTCGCCGGTGGTGTGGCAGTCATTAAGGTGGGTGCCGCAACTGAAACAGAACTCAAAGACCGCAAGCTGCGGATTGAAGATGCCCTCAATGCTACTAAAGCTGCGGTAGATGAAGGGATTGTTCCTGGTGGTGGTACAACCTTGATTCGCTTAATAGAAAAAATTCCTGCAGTGGCAAATGGCCTAGAGGACGAAGAGAAAGTTGGTGGAACTATTGTAGCCAAGTCATTAGAAGCTCCCCTGTGTCAGATGGCCGATAATGCTGGTGTTGAAGGTTCCGTCATTGTAGAGAAAGTACGGGAGAGTACTGGTAACGTTGGCTATAATGCTGCTACTGACACAATTGAAGACTTGATTGTTGCAGGTATTATTGACCCTGCTAAGGTAGTACGCTCATCTCTACAGAATGCCGCGTCTATCGCTGGTATGGTCTTGACCACAGAAGCCCTGGTGGTAGAGAAACCTGAACCTAAATCCGCTGCTCCTGCTCCTGACATGGGCGCCATGGGCGGCATGGGCGGCATGGGCGGCATGGGCGGCATGGGCATGATGTAGTGCCATTAGCTAGTCCCATGATCTAGTGCCATGACCTAGTCTCTTGCTTTGCTAGCATGAAGCCTTAAAGCAGCTTGTTCCTGAGGACAGGCTGCTTTTTGATTGGTCATTAGTCATGGCGTGAGTCAATCTTGAGTAAACTCATGTATAGGGTATAATTTACAAATTATTATCCAGAATCTACTTATTCCCCTAAAACCTTAACCTAGTCTTTTTAAGAGGTTTACTATCCATGGATAAAGACCAAAACTTGCTAATCCTGACGATTTATATAATCGGCGTTACTTACGTTTTGTACAAAGCTTTCCAGGAAATAGACAAACTCATAACCGTTAAGGTAGACTCTGAGGCTATCAATCAGGAACTGGAAAAGCACAATTTTAATGATTACAATCTTAAGGATTTAATGGAAGTAAAATTTGGCTTCTATCCTAGCTATAAATTTGATGAGTTAAAGGATCTTAAACTGACTGTTAAAAATAAAACAAACCAGAATCCTGTTTATATTGAAATAGACTGGGATAAGAGTATTATCACTGACTTAGAAAATAATGGAAGACCTATGGTTTGGGTAAACTCTGATGATATGGAAGAGGCACCCAAAAGCCAAGACGTTGGTAAAATTCGTCCTGGTCAAAAATGCGAATTTAAGCTGAGCGATGAAAAGATTCAAGATGCATTATTTCCGGTCAAAGAATTGAAGAAGGCGATTAAATATGGTGGCCAATTTAATCTCCAATTATTATTCAAGATAGAGGAACCAAATACTGGAAAAAGCAGTTCGTGCTACTTACCCTGTAGGTTTAAACCTATCAAGTTACACTGGACCCAGGCTATAGTTCTTGCCTTGCAACCTCAATAGGAATATAGCGGTTTTCGATTTTGTGAGGTACAGATTATCTGGTTTGAGGGAACAGCGGATCTGGGAACAGGAAAATGAGAAGAGGGTTAACAACAGAACAGATAAACAATTATGTGTACTTCATTAGGATGTAAACCGCTAGCCTAATGAGGAATAGCAGTTGGAAGTGGTAAGCTATCAGCCATTGGCTGACGGCTGACGGCTGACAGCTGACGGCACCTCAAGTAGCGTGAGCTAGCTCACGGCTGACGGCTTAATGCTTACTGGGAGTCTATGGGCGAGGATTTTGGTTTTTCTCCAGTATTACGAACGTTGACCAACTTATTTAGTACTTCAAACCAAAAGGGGGCTCCCATACAGATTGCGATCGCACTCAAAATAATCCCTAAAACAAATTTGAAGTAAACCCAAGTCAAACCCAGCTCTCTGGGAATATGTAGTGGTTCTTCAAACTGCTCTACAAGATTAGTTTCTCCCCAGCCAATGGGAAGGAAGGTGAGGTCATCTACAGCTGAGGTTATACTATCATAACAGTCATTACTGTTTGATTCTTGCTGTAAACAGGCACCGGTCTCATTCACAATCCTATTAGTGACTTGATTGACAGCGGCTCTTACATTGTGGTTTTTATAGAATTGATTGCTGATATTGATGGTATCGATATTCAAGGCTAGGGAAATCACTAATCCAATTAAAAAAGATATGGCTTTAGACTGACGCTTGTATACCCCTGCAGCTCTTGTCATGGATTCGTCAAACCATGTTGCTAGTTCTTCTTGGAGTTTTTTCAGGTCTTTGTTCCGGTCAGAGTATTCAAATTTTGCTTTATCAATCAGGGTTAAAAGCGTTATCTTTAAGTCTTCAGGAAGTAAATTTTTTATCTTCTCTTCTTCAAGGGCTGTTTTAAAATTGTCCAGGGTAATCTCGGCATTATTTTTGAAGGTTGATGCCTGCTGAACAATGGTCATGATTAAAGCGGTGGCAAAGGTATCTGATGGAATATAGGAAGGGCCACTAACCTTTGAGTTAGATTTTGACTTTAATTCATTTTGGTTATCTAGGTCTTTGGCTTCGTGATTAACTGATTTAAGCAACGGATTTTGATAGAGTTTTTTTAAAAGCCGTTTGGTCTTTTTTAAATTGTTAATCTGATCAACGGTTACGTTAACTGATTCTTGATCTGACTCATCAACTACATCTTTCAGCTTTATATTTCGTAACTGAATCCCACCATTAATTAAATTTTCGATAGCCCTCTGTAAGTGTTTAGTCCGCCATTGTAAAACGCTAGCGAGATATTCTTGGATTTCAGAGGCTAACAGACTGGTGATCAGGTAGACAAAAAATAAGCCAAGAGCAACGTTTAAAATAGCAGATAAGTCCATGATTGATCAGCAATCTTGTCAAAAAGAGCAGCAGAAGTGGCCTTTTTTGCCCCCTTCTGTCAAAAAAATGATATACGATATCGTGAACTGCGTCCTAGATCCTAGCCTTAAAATCCTAGGCAAATCATGGTCTGTTGAAGCTCTAAACTTCTAACTCTAGCGATGCAGCGCGGTCTTGGGAAGGCAGCGCGGTCTTGGGGAGGCAGCGCGGTCTTGGGGGTCTCCCCCATGAGCGACTGCCGTGGTTTCCCCCATGAGCGACTGCCGTGGTTCCCCCCATGAGCGACTGCATCAAGACAGGGTTCTGAGTAAGAACGCCCACTTATCAGCAATCTCCTCAATTATCTTACTGGTGGGCTTGCCTGCACCATGGCCTGCTTTGGTCTCAATGCGAATTAACACTGGTTGTTCCCCTTCATGGGCTTCCTGCAAGGCTGCGGCAAATTTGAAACTATGGGCTGGGACAACCCGGTCATCATGGTCAGCGGTGGTAATTAGGGTAGCGGGATAAGCGGTTCCTGGTTTGAGATTGTGTAATGGGGAATAGGCGTAAAGGGCTTTAAATTCCTCTGGGTTATCTGGGGAACCGTAGTCGGAACACCAGGCCCAACCAATGGTAAACTTATGGAAGCGCAACATATCTAGTACTCCCACCGCTGGTAGGGCTGCACCGAATAAGTCTGGACGCTGAGTCATGCAAGCACCGACCAATAATCCCCCATTGCTACCGCCTGCGATCGCTAGTTTTTGTGGTGAGGTGTACTGAGCACCAATTAGCCACTCCGCCGCTGCTATAAAATCATCAAATACATTTTGCTTGTTGAGTTTTGTCCCAGATTGGTGCCAATCTTCCCCATACTCACCGCCACCACGGAGATTGGCAATAGCATAAACACCTCCCATTTCCATCCATACCAGATTGCTAATGGAGAAATTGGGGGTTATAGAGATATTAAAGCCGCCGTAGCCATATAGGTAAGTGGGGTTATTGCCATCTAACTCCAATCCCTTCTTGTAGGTGATAAACATAGGCACTTGGGTGCCATCTTTGCTAGGGTAGAAAACTTGTTTGGTCTCGTAGTCATCGGGATTAAAGTCTACCTGGGGCTGCCGGAAAATGGTACTTTCCCCACTTACCATGTCGTAGCGATAGATGGTTGCAGGGGTGGTGAAGCTGGTATAGCTGTAAAAGGTTTCGGTATCATAACGTAACCCATTGAAACCACCAGCGGAACCAATACCAGGTAATTCTACTTCCCGCACAAAGGAACCATCCAGGTCAAAAATTTTGATAGAGGAGTGAGCATCTTTGAGGTAATCAGCCACAAATTGGTTGTTGAGTAAGCCTAAACCTTCCAGGGTTTCATCCGCTTGGGGAATTACTTCTTGCCATTGATACTGATCAGGATGATTAGTATCAATGGCAATGACTCGACTACGAGGGGCATCTAAGTCTGTGCTGAACCAAAATACTGATTGATCATTCCCGATGAAGCTATAGCTGGCATCAAATTCGTTAATCAATTCCACAACCGGGGAATCTGGATCTTGCAAATTTTTATAAAACACCAGATTCTTGGGGTCAGTACCGAGGGTAACTATAATGATCAGATAATTACCATCTTCAGTGACTCGACCACTGAAGCCCCATTCTTTATGGTCAGGGCGCTCATAAATCAGACTATCCTCTGACTGGGGTGTTCCCAGCTTATGATAATAGAGCTTTTGATAATAATTGAGGTCTTCTAATTTAGTGGCTTCATTCGGTTCATCGAAGCGGCTATAGAAGAAACCTTGATTGTCGTCAGTCCAAGATGCCCCAGAAAACTTTACCCACTTAATCTGATCCGAGAGGTCAAGACCGGTTTCTACTTCCCGCACTTGCCACTCTTGCCAGTCAGAACCAGACCTAGACAGACCATAGGCGAGCAGTTTGCCATCTTTACTAAAGGCTAAACCTGATAGGGCAACGGTACCGTCTTCTGAAAGAGTGTTGGGGTCAAGTAATAGGGTTGGTTCAGCATCCAGGGAGGTCAAGGTGTAGAGAACACTTTGGTTCTGGAGACCATCGTTTTTGAAATAAAAGTAGCGATCGCCTTTTTTAAACGGAGTGCTATATTTCTCGTAATTCCATAGCTTGGTGATGCGCTGCTTAAGTGTTTCCCGTGTTGGTATTTCGCTGAGATAACCAAAGGTGACTTGATTCTGTGCTTCTACCCAAGCCTTAGTTTCCTCTGAATCTGGGTCTTCTAGCCAGCGGTAAGGGTCAGCAACTAGAGTACCGTGGTAATCATCGACTTGGTCGGCTTTGCGGCTTTTGGGATAGTTCAGGGGTTGACTGATAGATGGCATGGTCGCAGATGGTGAGGAGCGTTTCTAGTGTAACGTTTCTATTCTTTGGGTCGAGGTTGGAGGACATGGGTAGTTATGGAGCTAATCGCGAATTGATCTAAAATCTATATAAGGCTAATAAGAAGGTAGAGGGATAAGGGTGGAAATTGTAACGTCGGGATGATAGCGGGACAAGGTCGCGTTCGCGGAGCGTCGCCAAAGGCGATAGCGGAGTTGTCAATATGATATACTACCGATAGTAGGGAAAACAAATTAAGAGCTAACCGCCACCTACGTTCCTGTACCTTGAAAACCTGGAATATAGGGTTCCATCCAGAAAAAAAACTTGATAATTTGAGTTGTCTGTGGATGGGTAAAATTCTAGCAGTACTTTGGTTATAGAACTTTTTGTATTGTTCCGGCGCGGAGGGGCATCCCGTGTCGTTAGTAAAGCTTACCGTTCGCGTAGCGTGGCCAAAGGCCTTGTATCCGTTCGCGTAGCGTCGGCGAAAGCCGATACCGTTGGGTGGAGTTGGTAAGAAGCCCGCGTTGTCCCGTTAGGGCAACGTCGGGAGTATGTCACAGCTAAAAACTCGTCCCGCTTTTGATATGAGTGATGAGGAATTCTTTGCTTTTTGTCAGCTCAATCGGGAGTTACGGATCGAACGGGACCAAGATGGAAGGCTTATTATTAGCACTCCTACAGGAGGGGAAACTGGCGGTCGCAATTTTGACTTGATTGTTCAGTTTGGCATTTGGGTGAAGCAAGATGGTACAGGGAAAGGTTTTGATTCTTCTACTGGCTTTATACTTCCCAATGGAGCCAATCGTTCTCCTGATGTTGCTTGGGTCAAGCTTGAGAGGTGGGAATCCCTAACTAAAGAACAACGAAAGAAGTTTGTACCCCTATGCCCGGATTTTGTGATTGAGCTACGTTCTGGGAGTGATCGCCTGGAAAACTTGCAAGACAAAATGGCAGAGTATAGGTTAAATGGGACTTTGCTAGGTTGGCTGATTGACCCACATCAGCGCCAAGTTTATATTTATCGTCTTGGGGCGGAAGTTGAACAGCTGGATAATCCAGCGACGGTGACTGGTGAGCCAGTTTTACCTGGATTTGTGCTCAAGATGGATGAGATCTGGAATTGAGGAGCCTACTCAAGATACGTTCAATTTTTGCGATTAGCCCGAAGGGCGTTGGCTAGCGATCGCATTCCTAAGCTGTTGCGCATTTAAATTGGGTATTATTCAGTTATAAAAAAACCGTCAAACCCTCTCCCCAGCTCCCCAG
>WTKN01000426.1 GCA_011524395.1 Moorena sp. SS36440bin_2 | reverse complement strand
TACCTAAATGGGATGCTTTATTAATGATGTTTTTACAAAGATGAGATGCACCCCTGACCACTGACCGCTGACCGCTGACTGCTGACATCAAAATTGCCATTTATATCTAACTTGTACTTCATTAAACACGTAGTCGTAACTCAATTCAACTGAGGAAGTTTGTCCCAAATCATAAACGGCATCGAAGGTTGGGTAAACTTGTAAATCAGCTAATCCGATGGATCTCCCGACATTACTGACATTTTCTTCAACAGTAAATAAAATATTTTTGATAATTGGTCGAACAACATACTGAGTAATCACTAACTCAGCAATTTCTCGTTGATTGCTGTTAGCGATAGTCTCAAATTGGGTAATAAAACTGTTACCGAGCAGAGCGATAATTCCACTTTCACTGCGGGGAGGAGTACTGGTTAAGGTGACAATGGGAGAAAATAGAAACGCCTTGTCTTCACTATTAGCAATAGCTTCGCCATAAACACATTCAGCAAGCTCTTGAAATTGTTTCCGAGACAAGATGGTTGTTTTTGAACCAAGTTTAGCTAGTCCACTACTGGTAATTTGCTGATCAGCACAATAATCTTTCTCTCCTCCTAGGGCAAGGATTTGACTAGTTTGACCTTTGACGGCGAGGGTTATATTTACTTGATCGGGTCGAGAAGACTGCAGCACATTCTCAAGGATTTCGTTATCAATCCGTCTTTGACGTAAGGCACCAGAAGGCTCAAAGGCTATGGTGTTAAACTTAAGGTCTAAATTGGGATTGAGTAATCCCTGTTCTGGTACAAATACAATGGTGTTATTGTGCCGCCTGTCTGCAACAAATTCGGTTTCTAATACATCAACTTCCCCACGTCGTAGCTTAATTATTCCCAATCCTGTTAAGTTTTGGAGATTGCCATTGATAGGACCGTTGAGGGTTAAATCACCAGCTAGTCGAAAATCATATAGGGGAAACTGTTGCACTCTTAACTCATTCCCCAAATTTACCTGAAAGTTATTTAACCTAGGCAAAAACAGATTATTGATTCTACTATGGACGACGGAGGGAGTCTGATTAGACGTATTATTAACGGTTTTTTCGTCACTTGCTTGGGTCTGAGTTTCCTGTATTTTAGCGATAAAAGCTTGGCCATTTTCTAAGCTAATGTTTCCTCTAATAACTGGACGCAGTGCTGAACCAGTAATTACGATATTACTGGCTACTCCACCTTCATATAGTCCTGCTAATTTTAGGTTATCTTGAGGAATGTTCAGGGTTAGGGGATTAGAGGAGTTTATCTTATTTGAGGCTGTCTTATTTTGCACTATCGGCAATTCCCCAGAAACAGAGAAGCCAATCCCTGCTAGGTCGCCCTTGATAGTTTTTTGACCTTCTTTATGTGGATAGTTTACTACTTCTAAGCGTTGCTGATCTAACTTAACTTTGCCTACAACATTGAGGCTGAAGTCATCCTCTAATAGCTTGGTTTTGATAGTACCATTCTGGATATTAACCTCAGATGTTCCTGATAAGTCTTTAATTTTGATACCATCTGCTAACTCCAAACGTCCACTAACATCCAGTTCTATATCAGCAGTTCTATCCTCTCCATCCACCCATGCCACTTGTTCTTGAGTCACGACACTCAGGAGTGCCATGGCTGGAGTTGCCAGCTTGAGGTTGATATCGATGCGATCGCTATCTGGTTTCGGGGGAAAGGGGACGTTACCAGAGGCTTGTAGATAATCTGGTTTGTTGCTATCAAACTTAAAACGAGCATCAACATAGTCGAAAGTCACCTCAACATCATCAAGGGAGGTATCATTGACAGTGCCATCTACAAAAGCGACTTGCCCATTGGTGACTTCGGGATTGGTGAGACTACCCCCCAGTTGGCCTTTGGCATTTAAGTTACCTGCAATCTCAAAGGGAATAGTGACAAAATTGCTGGCTAAGTTGCTAACGGTCTCTAGAGATAGATTCTGGAGGAGGAAGTCTCCGGAGTTGGTTTCCTGGGCAAGCTGTCCTTGAAATGCTAAGACTGTTTCGCCCAATTCCATTCGGGCTGGCTGCACAGTAATAACACCTTGGTCGTAACTGCCTTTAGCAACTAATTGCTTGAGAACAATTACTTGATTGGGAGAATTAGTATACCACTGCCAATTGTTGCCCTCGACATTAAAATCGACTTTAGGATTAGTCAAGATACCAGCAACAGCAATTTCCCCAGTATACTTACCTCGAATATCTAAATTAGTCAGGAGTGTATTAGGATCGAAGGGGTTAGCAACAGTGTCGTCTTGGCCATTAATTTTGGCAAACCGTCGTAGGAGAGTAGCTAGGGAGCCTGCTGCTATAGTAGTTAATGGTCGTAATTGCTCAGCTTTACCAGAGTTTTTATTGTTTCCAAATTTATTACTAGAGTAATTAGTAATAGAGTAATTATTAGTTTTAAATCTTTGGGCGATGTCGATAATATCAACACCTTTGACAATATTCAGTAGGTCTTCAATATAAGCTTCTGGAATGGTAAGCTTGCCATTTATTTGTTGAGACTTGAGATTAAATCGACCATTTTTTAATAAATATCGACTGTTGCCCAAAATTAAAGCAGCTGATGCGATCTGAGCAATGTCATCTTGATAGGAGAAGTTAGCACTAACTTGTTTAGCGTTGATTTCTCCGAGAGCAAGTTCCTTAATGTCGATAGTATTACGACCAGAAGTTTCTAGGGTGAAAAGATTGAGGTTAGCTTGCCCTGTTACCTCGCCTTCCAATCTACCGGGAATACCATAGCTTAGACCAGGCTTAAGATTAAGGATAGCTAGGGAAAAATTCTTGATTTGAGCGGTTAAGTTATCTCCCCGACGTACTCCTGTGATCATCATCGGGAATTGTGACCCTTGTCCCTGTTTGAGTGTAAAGGATGCGGGCAGGTAGGGAGCAAGACATTGCTCTCCTCTAGTACAGGGTTGGAGGCGAGATGCGATCGCATCTTTCTTTCCTCGTAAATCTATCGCTAATTCTTGTCCTGGCGCAACGGTTACTGGTCCAGCTAACACTGGCTCAAAGGTTAAGTCGTTAACCTTCAAATTCGATAGCTGTAGATTCCCCGTCACATTCACATTTCCAGGTAGCAAAGGGGCTGAGAGTAAATTTTTCCCTTGGATGCGACCGTTCAAGTCAGCTTTACCCTTGACCTGAATTTGATACCCTGGGGAAATTTGCTCCAAAGGTAACCGACTCAATAGCAGGTTATAGGGTAATCTACTGAGATCAGAACCAACCTCTAGGTTTAGATCAGTGCCAATCTCCCATGGCATCTGACTACGATTACTTTTGGTGAGATGGGAGAGTAGGATTACTCCATTAGCATTAAAGAAGTGTTTTTGCAACTCTAGCGATATTGTATTTGCTTTAATGGTAGCAATAGCACCAGGATTGAGCAGGGGATTAAGGTTTCCGGATAAATTCAGTTGACTGTTCACCGGTCCTAGCTCTAGTTTTTGGTTACCCAGCTCCGGTAATAACTGACTAACCAGTAAGGAGGAATCAAGATTAGCCATATTGATGGCAGCTTGCCATAGACCGTTGCTGAGGGTGCTATTTAGGTTAAGTTTCCCTTGGGCTATTACTCCATTCAGGTCTGCTTGTAGGTCAGTCTGATTCAGTAAAGTTGGGGGGTCTAGGGTGTTAAGTCGGCTCTTTAACGTGACTTTCCCCTCGATTTGTGTATCGATAGAGCTTGGAAAGTTAGCCAAGGCCATTTGGGATGCGATTTCCCCTACATCCAGGCTTTTTGCGATCGCATCCGCAGTCAGCACCCCAGAGGTTAACTGACCAATAGCATTAACATTGCCACCACCTACACCTAGGTTTCCATCAAAGCTAGCCTGAATTGCCTTGAGTAGGTCGAGGTTAAATGATGATCCGAAAGCCAGTAGAGACTCTAAAGAACTAGAAAGCTTAGCGTTACCTGACTTAAGAGCTATCGGTAGGGTTAGATTAGGAATACTATTAGTCAAGTTAATTTGACCAGCTAATGCATTGACATCCAGATTCCCTGACTTTAACTGACCTTTGGCATTAACTTGACCATCAGCGACTCCTAACTTTCCCTCAAAATTGGCGTTGATAGTATTTAGGCTTTTCAAGTCCCCAGTCAAGGCAGAGGCGAGTAGGGATGCTAGGCTTCCGGAAAGATTAAGCTGACCTGACCGTAGCGCTACTGGTATGGTCAAATCTGGCACTAGGCGATTGAGGTTAATTTGACCAGCTAATGCATTGACATCCAGATTGCCTGAATTTAACTGACCTTTGGCATTAACTTGACCATCAGCGACTCCTAAGTTTCCCTCAAAATTGGCATCGATAGTATCGAGGCTGTTGAAGTCCTGATTGAAGGAAGAGGTGAGCAAAGATGCTAGGCTTCCGGAAAGATTAAGCTGACCTGACTGTAGCGCTACTGGTATGGTCAAATCTGGCACTAGGGGATTGAGCTTCATTTGACCAGCTAATGCATTGACATCCAGATTGCCTGAATTTAAATGACCTGTAGCATTTACCCTACCCCCACCAACCCCGAGCAACCCATTAAAATTGCCATCGATAGTATTGATTAGGCTATTGAGGTTGAGAGTTAAGCTAGAGGATAGCAGAGACTCTAGGGAACCAGAAAGGTTGATTTTGCCAGAATCCAAACCAATCGGTAAACCTAACTTGGGCACTAGCTTATTCAGTTGAATTTTAGAGGCTCTGGCCTCCAATTCCACCATGCCCCGATTTACCTGACCTGTAGCCTTCACCTTACCCCCTTCTACCCCCAGCTGCATATCTCCCGTTGCCTTAATCGATTTAGGAGAAAAGGATTTGAGACTACCAGAGAGGTTGATTTTCCCTGTGGTCAACTGTCCCGACAGGGGTAAGAAGGGGTCTATAGGCACAGCGTTAGCGAGTATAGCAGCTTCCCACTTACTCGTTTTCAGGTTTCCTTTACCCGTGGCAGTGATTGTCCCTTTACCAACCTTGACCTGGGTGTTACGCAGTAAAATATCCTGATTGAGCAACAGGAGTTCTCCAGCACCGGAAACTCCGATATCCTTTGAGGATGAGGTCGATACCGCTGGTGCTTGCCAAATTAGACTCCCTTGAGGCTTTTGAGTGTTTCCTCTGATGGTAGCTTTGGCGTTGAGCTTGCCCAGGGTAATCTGAGATGGCAGGTTATAGGGAGATGCGATCGCATCCACCGGAAGGGCAGCCATAAAATCGAAGGCTAGGGGCATTCCCTGCCCTTTAATTCCCCCTTGCTGGTCACTAGCCAGTTTTACCTGACCACGTCCTGTAATTGTCCCACCGGCCTCAGGTTTTACTAAAAATTCCTTCAGGACCACTTGAGACAAATTCCCAGCCAAGTCAGCCTGAATCTGAGCCAACTTAACCTTATCGATGGTGGTCAATTTAGTATTGCGTAGTTTGCCAGTCACCTCTGGCTGGTCAATCGGACCAGTAATCGATAGGTCTGCTGCCATTTCCCCATTTACTGGCACTGGGGATTTCACCGGAACAGTTTTCAGCAGTTTCGCCAAGCTAAAGGGCGTGACATCAACATTCAGGTCAAACCCTTTTGTCCAACCAACTTGACCAGATACCAACGCCTCAATTGCGCCATAACTCCCCTGAGTTTTTTCCAAGCGCACCTGGTCTCCCTGGAACCGCAGTCTAGCCCTAGCCTTCACCGGTTCCTTCAAAGGTTTGACTTGCACCTGAATCCCTTTAAATTCAGCCTTACCCTTAACATCGGGGATGTCCTTAATCGAAGGCAGGGAAATATTCAGTTTGGCATCTAATTCACCAGATTGGAGATGAGCTGGGATATTCGGAATAACCGCTTTGATTAATGGCATCAGCTCCGCCAATGCCAACTTTTGGACGTTGACCCTAGCTTGAGTTTGCCCAGTTGTCAGCCATGTCTTGCCCTTGAGTTTGGTCTTACCCTCAGCAATAGCAGTTGTGATACTATACCTGAGACGCTTATTGTTGTTGGATAAGCCAGCAGTAGCATCAACTCTGACCTTGAATGGACTAGTCTGACCATAGGGTAAAAGGGAAATTTTACCATTCCACACCCGCACCTTAGCATCAAAATCAATCGGAGGAGAGAAGGAATGATCGAAATTCAAGTCTTTTAAATTAATCCACTCCCCATTGGCCTCCTGTTGGGCATACACATCCACATTTACCAAATTAATGGTCACAGGCAAAGAGCGTTTCAGAAGCAAAGGCAAGGGATTAAAGCCTACTTTGATCTCTTTGATAGCCACATGGTCAGGGTCAGTGGTGGTAGCTGGGATAGAGGATGGTCCCAACTCAAGGCTAGTCAGGTATAAGGCTTTCAGTTGTCCAACCTGTACATCTCGCTTGATGACCTTACTCAGTTCAGTTTCAATCCAGCCAGGTAAGTTTTGGTATAGCCACATCCTGACCCCAAAATATCCCACCACACCAATGGTCAGGGATATCATAGCAAAGGTAATAGTAGAGGGGCGTTTTCCCCATTGCAGTAAAGTGGCTACAGCACTCCGGCTTTGATTTACCTCTAGTTCAGGGGGAGGATTTTGGGAAGGCTTGGTCATATCCGAATATTAAGATGATTAGAGGATTTGCTGAAAATTATTCCAGATCAGCTGCAATATATTCCGGAAATTGACTGATACAGGGTCGCTAAAATTTTATAGCAATCTTAATTGACTGGTGAAAATTATGAAGATAGGGTGATCGGGTAATAGGGATAATTGGTGATGGGTTAATCTGGTTTTTGAGCTGTCAGCCCTGAAACGCTACTATAAATTTAAAGGATAGCAGTAGACATCAATACAAAACGGCAAGACCATAGGATCGCCCTTACTGCCTAGTAGTACCCTTAGGGATTAGTTTGACGTACTACTGATAGTTGGCTTCCTCGAAGTTCACTCTCGTCGAGTACACAACATCTTAAACTTGGGTAAATCGAATCCGTCGATACTGTCCGGTCACAAACATCTCAATTTGAACAAGTTTTTTGTAGGAGGATATGAATGACATCCTATGCAGCGTCTTCTGCTAGAGCAGAAATGAGCGAACTCCGACGACTAAAAACCTTACTACCACCAGAGCTACAAAGCTGGGTGATGGTGGAAGGGTCCACAGAAGTCAATCCCCCCTTGGTTCGTTGTGAAGAACTGGGTTCAGACGAGGTGGAAATTCAAATTGACCTAACTAAATGGGAGCAACTCGCCCTTGACCAGCGTAACCTGCTATTTTGGCATGAAGTTGCCCGGATTCAAAATGACACAATTCCTAAAGAAGGCTGGGAAATGGCAGCCCTAGCTATTGGTTTAGGGGGTGCTGTAGGGGAACTCTGGGTACAAGATGGCTTACTGCTGCTGTTGGCATTAGCCCTATGCGGAGTATCAGGTTGGCGACTGTATCAAAAAAACAATGGGGAGAAAAACCTCAAATATGCCATCGAAGCAGACGAAAAAGCGATCGCACTTGCCACTCGCTTCGGCTATACCCTACCCAATGCCTACAAGAGTCTAGGCAGTGCCTTAAAAACCTTAATTGAAATCACCCCTAGTCGTCGTCTACGGCGCAGATACGAAGACCGGCTGTCTGCTCTCAAACGCAGTGCTGCTAAAGCCAAAGCCCAATCCAAAGCCAAGCGAGAAGGCACAACGATGTAGTGTCATGTCTAGGCAATACTTAACTGTTGGTTGATGGTTGATTGTTATTTGTTGATTGTTATTTGTTTAGTGTTATTTATTGATTGTTATTTGTTTAGTGTTACTTTTTAACTGTTATTTGTTCACTTTTGTTTGTTAACCTTGGCCTTGGCCAAAAGGCCACGCGGGGCGCGTTTGGCCACGGGGGGCGCGTTCAAGCAAATAACCTACCAAAAGGTAACTCCTTTGGCGAACAACCAGATACCAGATACCAGATACCAGATACCAGATACCAGATAACCTTAGCCAAAAGGCCACGCGGGGCGCGTTTGGCCACGGGGGGCGCGTTCAAGCAAATAACCTTTAACCAAATAACCTTGGCCTTGGCCAAAAGGCCACGGGGGGCGCGTTTGGCCACGGGGGGCGCGTTCAACCTACCATAAGGGAAGCCCTTTGGCGAACAAACAACCAAATAACCTTGGCCAAAAGGCCACGCGTGCGCGTTCAACCCCATAACTCCAAACAGACCCCTAAAGCTGACCGATCATTTTATGGGTCTGAGGGATCACTCGTACTTGCTTAACAGAACGCTTCATTAAAGCCTGCCAAGCCAGAACCTGCTCCGGAGTAGGAGCAACTATGGGTTGCCCAGAGCCCTCCACCGGAGTCACTGGTTGCAAAAATACTGGAATTTCCGGGCTAACCGCTGCTACTAAATCAGCGGATTGTTCTAGCTCCGTGGGGTCAGTTTGGCAATCAATAATTAATTTGACAAATACCTCCACAGATGAGTTGTGGCACAGCTTGAGAAATTCTCTGTGAACAGCCCATCTGTTCTCTCCACTCACACTGGGCAACTTGATATCCATACCCACTGATTCCAAATAGGGCAAAACCCTTGCTATCTCTTCAGCACGATGACCGCCAGTTTCTAGGTAAATGGGCAATCGAGTTAACTGTCGTAGCTCAGGCAGAAATTCCACCAGAAACGGAGTATGAAGTAAAGGTTCACCCCCAGTCAGGCTAATGCTATCGTGCAATCGATGTTTATTTTGTCTGTTAACCCATTTCAGTAGCGATCGCAAGGGGACTGGATTTGGATAAGTTTCAAAATCACGCTTACCAGGAGTCTGTTCTACCTGACATTGAGGAGGGACAGCCCAGGTATGGAAACTGTCACAGAAATGACATCTTAGATCACATAGGGCAAACCGGATAAAGAGCTGACGAGTGCCAACATTTAGCCCTTCCCCTTGAATAGCAGAAAAAACTTCGATCAGACGGGCAGTTGGTTGAGTCCCACAGGGCATGTTCACATTTTGAAAGATTTCATGATATTTGACTAAATTTTTGGCGAATCGTAACGTTCTAGGACAAAATAATGGTCAAGACTATAGGTTAGAATCTAGCGGTTTTTCTTTTATGATGGTTGATTCAGTCAAGAGCCACAATTTCCAGGTAATCTTTTCACAAGATGCTCCCGTGGTGGAATTACCTACTCGTGTAAGTGTACTAGAAGCTGTAGAGTTTAAGCAACTATTTCAGCAGCTTCTCCAAAAAATTCCTCTGCCTGAAACAATCATATTTGATTTTCACAAAACTACTTTTATCGATAGCAGTGGTATCGGTGCATTAGTGAGTAATCACAAAAGTGCCGTACAACAAGGGGTTAAAACATTGCTTAAAAATGTCACTCCCCAAGTGATGTCTGTATTGGTGATGACAGGACTAGACCAAAGGTTAGCTATAGAACAGTCAAATGATATTACCACACTAAGCACTAACAAATCAGTCAATCACTTACCAACAACCCATCCCTCAGTTAGATCTCCGGTGAAGCGATTACTTGATATTGTGGGTGCAATCGTGGGTTTGGGAATTACTGCTATTTTGTTTATTCCCATTGCCCTTGCGATTAAGCTAGATAGCCCTGGTCCGATTTTTTTTGGTCAAATCCGTTGTGGTTGGATGGGAAAGCGGTTTCGGATCTGGAAATTTCGCTCCATGTGTGTTAATGCTGAACAACTAAAAGAGAAAGTTAAAAATCAAGCCGATGGCAAAGTTTTTAAGAATGAGAATGACCCCAGAATCACCAGAGTGGGTGATTTTTTACGAAAAAGCAGCTTGGATGAACTGCCTCAGTTCTGGAATGTTCTGAAAGGGGAGATGAGTTTAGTAGGTACAAGACCACCAACACTCAATGAAGTAGAAATCTATGAGGTTCCAGAGTGGCAACGTTTAAACGTAAAACCGGGTATAACTGGTGAGTGGCAGGTGCATGGACGCTCACAAATCCGTAGTTTTGAAGATATCATTCAAATGGACTTAAAATACCAAAATAACTGGAGCTTAGCCCATGATATCAGACTTATCATCAAAACTATTCTGGTCGTGCTTCGTAAAGATGGAATGTAGTTTTATGGTTAGATGAGTTTGGAACCCGCACTTTCGCCCCTAGTGGCGAAGGTGATGGTAGTTGATTAAATGCCAGCCTAGCTTACCTTGGAACCGAAAACTATTGGTTAACAATAGATGACAATAGACCTTTTCGCAAAGTATTTTAAGGTGCGACCCGTGGCGAATTTAATTCTTAATGGTGAGAGCGCACCTAATCTGATCCTGTCTTTCTCAATTATTGTGCACTGATCTGAAGTTACCTTGTCCGCAGTTCCCGAAAACTGCGGCTAAGTCTAATGCCATAGACCGTGTAAACACCAGAATTTTTAAAAGTACCATCAAATTCGATCAATTTAGGCTAATATAGTGGTTCCCACTAGACCGATCTGCATCGACATAATCATCGGAACTTCCGTGTTGCAGAAGAGTCATTGTTGTTTTTCTCGTACAAAATAGTGGTGCTTATTAATAAAACCTGGAAACTCAGTCGGTTGATGTGCAATGGCAAACCGCTTCGAGCATCTCGTTTAATCGTCCAAACAGACTTGAGTGAAGTTAAAGATGTATTACAGTGGTTTGAGGAATTCACTTCTCCCCCACTGCCTCAGGAATTTTGGCAACAGTGTCAAATTGCTTTGGTAGAAGGCTTTACTAATGTAGTACGCCATGCTCATCGACATTTACCTAACACTACAGTAATAGAGTTGGAGCTAAAGTTATTTACTGACGGATTAGAAATCCGGCTTTGGGATTATGGACACCCCTTTGATTTCCAATCCAAGCTGGAATCCCTCTACCAAGAGGACTATGACCCTTTAGAAAAAGAAGGAGGTAGAGGGTTGATGTTTATGAATCAGCTGACAGACGAAGTTTCTTACCAACGTCTGTCTGACCAACGTAATTGCCTACTAATGCGTAAATGGTGCTAGATTTCCCCTGCGGCGCGTTCAATTAAGCTACGCGCCAGACTTTGAATGCCAGTGTGTTCGTAATAGTTAGTAGACATATCCAGAAAAGCGGCAAGATAGTCTAACTTGTCATCAGAAAACTCAATAAAACTTTGCAAATTATTAGCGATTTGTTCTGGGGTCACACCTCGGTCAGTAACGAAATCACTCATCCATCCTTTCACCGATTCAAAGCTTTCACCAATAAAGCTGAGCTTGCTCTGGGAATCATCCCCAGGAATCGCATCCTGGATCCCTTTAAAACTGCCACTGTGTTCCAACTCGTTGGGAGTTAGACGCTCTAGAGTTGACTGTACTCCCATGATAAAGTCAGGACCAAGGGGAATCAGGCCATCAAAACAAACCAGCGCTGCCATACGCATTATAGATGCGCCACCATAGTCACCTAAGGCAGCCACAAAGTCACCAATGCTATCTCCAGGCAGACCATTAATTTGGCAAAAGCCGATCAATTCCCCTACCACTTTGATCGACAGATCAATGGTTTGGGCTTTGTCAGCTTTCGGAGTCAACCTGTTTAAGAAACCCAACAAGGGAATTTTTTCACCAACCTTGTTCGCTAAAGCTGCCGTCCCCAAAGCGGTACCAGTGCTATCAATGGTTTGGTAAATCCACAGCGCTCGTTGGTAGCCCTGGGAGCGGTCATTGAACAGATAGACGGCGCGATCGCCAATTTCCTGAATTACCTCTTCGTCGTCTTCACCAGTGATGGCACGAATGGTATTTTCAAATCCCACTAAATTTTCCCACTCTCCAGGCACAACAAAGTCTAGAGACTTCAGTGCCGAGATGGTCATGTTCTTAGTTGGCAGATTATCAACGATTTCATAAATTGGTTTGCTCACACTCAGACTCCTTTACAATCTGATACTTTTGAGTCATTAGTCCTTGGTCATTAGTCCTTAGTGACCAACACCGAGTCTGATCGTAGTTACTGATGGTAGTTACTGATGACTAATGACTAATGACTGATGACTAATGACCTACTCACCCGTGATTCTTGTGATTCTTGTGATTAAGGATGGTTATTCCCTATTCACCTTTTTCCTTGTAGCATTTATTGACTAAAGTCGGGAAAGACCACTGAGGTTAAATTTTGCTAACCAGGCTTTGCGATCGCTAGCGGTAAACGACGGATCTCGGGATTGGATCTTGACCTGGTAGCGATTACCGACCAAAATAGCGGTTTGAGTTGAACCAATTTCCCGGGCTGGATAACCAGCAATGCTTTGACCACTTTGCTTATATTTGGCAGCAGTGGTAGGAGTGCTGCTGGTATCGGAAATTGAGAGAACTGCCACCTCAGTGCCATCTTTCTTCAACTTGGCTTGAGCAAAGCCTTTTTTCTCCTGGGTATAGACTCGTTGATAACCGCCCCCTGATGGTGGGAAAAACTTGTTGAATTGAGACCCTTGAGTGGCATTCTTGGTAACAGCCTGACCACTTCTAGCCTGGCTGCTGGCCTGTTGTGCCTGGTCAAAACGAGAAGGCGCTTTTTGAGCGCAGGATGTTACCAGCAATACTATGCTGAGTAACATGGTCGCTAAAATGGCCTTTACACGAGACATGGTCATCGTTTTCTCCTTGAATGATGTATGCTGCTTACTTAGCAAGACTATCTCGGGGAAACCTTACCAGAGCTATATAAACAAAGATTTCCCAAGTGCCCCATGGCTTGGTCAAATACGTGACCAGTAACAATATCGCACTCTAGGCATAAAACCACTACCCCCTTCTGGTCTTGAGCAACTAACTGGTCACAACGTTCTGCCAAGGTGTACTCCCTGCTTTGTAGACGAAGTCCAAAGCTGAAATACCTGCCAAAGCCATCCTAGAAAATTGTAGTCAATACTCTGCAAAATGGGGAATTAGGGAATAGGGAATAGGGAATAAGGAATAGGGAATAAGGAATAGGGAATAAGGAATAGGGAATAGGGAATATTTAAAAAAATATGTGTACCTTATAGGTATGAAAAACGCTATACAATTCGACGTAGCTTGAAAATGATATTACTTATTTTTTTATCGAATTTAGTAATTTTATTATAACTTTTAATGAAGATTTACTTCCTATGACATCCGTAAAAATTCTGAACACAAAAAAACTAGTTTACACTCAATTGCGGGATTGCACCCATGAAAACTAGTTTTTTTTTCGATAATAATAGAATTATTGATAAATTCAATTATCAGTTGATTTCACAAACTAGTTTTCATAGTTTGGTAATCAGACGACCATTATCAATTAGTAATAAGTAATTACTAATTGATAATTAGCAAAAGGGATAATTTATTAGTTGCAGCAATAATCAAAATTGGCATCAAGATTATTGCTGTAGCTCTTTATAGCACTACGCATTAAGATGTTTGACATTGTCAGCCATGCAAAGCGCGAGTGGGGCAAACCCCCTTTGGCAGCGCTACATCGCTCCTAAACTCCGAAACGTGAGTCTAGCTTACTTTTAGGTGCGACCCGTGGCGAATTTAATTCGCCGAACGCGCCCCGCGTCTCTGTAGAAGAAACGCGCCCCGCGTCTCTGTAGGAGAAACGCGCCCCGCGTCTCTGTAGGAGAAAGGAAAGCGCACCTTTGGCTTCTGACTTCTAACTTCTGACGCTAAGCGTAGCGCTATAAAACAAAACCCTTTAGCAATTTACAATTGTAATATTTTAGTCAAGGTAGATTATGTTAATTTTTATGACCAAAACTGTTATCTAGGCGTAAAATATGGAATTGAAGCCGAATAAATAGTTACAGGCTTAAAATTCCTGATTAGGCATTTTGCACCACCAAGCTGACTTGACTATGGTCCTGAGTTCTCAGCGCTAAAGCCAATAAATCATCAATAAACAAATTTGGTGAGTCTACACCACCCGGCTAGCAACATCTACTAGAGATTATGCGAATCCTAATATATTCTTACAACTATCATCCAGAGCCAATTGGGATTGCCCCATTGATGACTGAACTAGCAGAAGGGTTGGTCAAAAGAGGGCATGATGTTCGAGTCATTACTGCGATGCCCAACTATCCTCAACGTCAAATTTATGAGGGATATCGAGGAAAATTGTATCTTACCGAACACATCAACGGTGTGATTGTAGATCGTTGTTATGTGCGGATTCGCCCGAAACCAAATTTGATCGACAGATTATTACTAGAGGCCAGCTTTGTTGCTACCAGCTTCCTAAAGGCTCTGAGTTCTCCTCGCCCTGATATCATTATTTTAACTAGTCCACCACTGCTAGTTTCCCTACCAGCTGCTATTTTGGGGTGGATACACCGAACCCCAGTAATTCTAAATCTTCAAGACATTTTGCCAGAAGCTGCTATTAAAGTAGGCTTACTGAGCAACCAAGCTCTAATCCGTGCATTAGAGGTTGTAGAAATGTTTGCTTACCGCACAGTCACCAAAATCAGTGTTATTGCTGATGGCTTTGCTGATAACCTGCGCAGCAAGGGTGTGCCAAGCTCTAAAATTGTTAAGATTACCAATTGGGTTGATGTTAACTTCATCCGTCCTTTACCAAAAGAAAACAACTCCTTTCGCACTGCCCATCACCTTAATGGTAAGTTCGTTATACTCTACTGCGGTAATATTGCCCTAACTCAAGGTTTAGAAACTCTGATTAAGGCAGCATCTAGGGTGAGTCACGTTCGAGATATTGTGGTTTTGATCGTCGGAGAAGAGAAAGCCTTAGGGCGACTAAAGCACTGCTGTAAGACTTGGGAAGCCAATAATGTTAAGCTGCTACCATTTCAACCTCGGGAAAAACTACCGGAAATGCTAGCAGCAGCGGATGTAGGGTTGGTCATACAAAAGCACAATGTAATTTCGTTTAATATGCCCTCCAAAATCCAAGTACTGCTAGCTAGTGGTCGCCCCATTCTAGCTTCTGTTCCTGCTCATGGTACTGCTGCCAGAGCTATCAAAAAAAGCGGCGGTGGCATTGTTGTTCCCCCAGAGGATCCAGAAACTCTAGCAGCAACAATATTAGAGTTGTATAACGATCCCGCAACAGTTACATTACTGGGGAATAGAAGTAGACAACATGCTCTTCAATATTATTCATTTGATCAAGCTCTCAACCGTTACGAAGAACTCTTTTCTGATATTGAAAATAAGCGGTTACTGGCAGCGGTTCAAAAGTCTTGATCAATCCCTGTTAGTAATAAGGTAGTAGGGAATAGTAGGGAGTAGGGAGTAGCGGATCACCGGAACAGGGAATAGGGAACAGGGAAAAAATCCTGTGTACCTCTGATGAGGTACACAATTTTTGGATGTTAGGCAAGAAGGAATAGCGATGCAGTGCTACTCCCGACTCCCTCAATGCAGGTTTTATGCTCAGAACTTACCACCGACCATACCTATCCATACCCCATGGTCTTCCAGATTTCACCGGTATTTTAGTCTCTGCGACTTGTACAAAAAACTGCTCATGATGCTTCCAGCTAATCTCTCCATGCCACGCTTTAATTAGAGCTTGCTCAACAACCCGAGGAAGTTCCCACCATGATAGGTTTTCCTGTAATAGCAATTTTTTAAGTCGCTTTAAGGCTTGCTGAGATGCTGGATCTTTAGCATCAAATAAAGGAGTTGCTAGTCGAATTGGATCCTTTTGGACAGCACTGATTGACCGACTAACCACTGTACTAATTTGCTTAGCGAACTCTTTCATACCTCGTTGCTTTTGATACTTCCAACCTTTTTCACTGGAAGCATACAACGGTGGCAGGCGATTGAGAGCATAGGTCGCTACTTCTATGGGATTAATACTTTTAGCTATCTCTGGTGATAGTTGATCTAGTCGTCTTTCTATTTCTTCTTCAACAAGGATTTCCATAACATTTTGATAGGCTTGAGTTCTTTGCATTAACCCTGACTTCATGACGATAACTCAATTAATAGTTTTTATTATCATGATTCTCCAATGCTTAGGTTGATAAACAGGTTTATTTTGTGTATACGTTCTGTTTGTTTGAATAAATTGAATTAAAGTTATGGTAAAGTTTAGACTAGTTGATCTTTATAATGTTATTTAGGAAAGGTAATAGGGAATACGGAGTAGGGAACAGGGAGTCGAGAGTCGGGAGTCGGGGGAACTATCTGGAATACACCTCATAAGTATGGAAAATGCTATAGCGTTTATCATAGCTATGAGGTACACATTATTTTTTTCGTCTTCCCTCTTCCCTTCCTGGGAGCAGGGCTGTTTCTTGCGTCGGACTCAAATGCCATTGGTGGGGAGGTGGGGAGAT
>WTKN01000063.1 GCA_011524395.1 Moorena sp. SS36440bin_2 | reverse complement strand
ATTCCCGATTCCCGATTCCCGATTCCCGATTCCCGATTCCCTACTCCCTACTCCCCATTCAAAACTTCTGGCAAAATCCCATCACACAATTTGCGATCGCTTTCGCTCAAAGTGGGATTATGCTTCAAATAGTCCCTGATCCAATAGCACCCCTTCACCAATAAATCCTTTAAATCAGAGGTTAAATCACAGCTAGTGGTATGACTCCCCCTGGTAACTCGCTGCCCAGATTTTACACCTACGACTGTACTGTCATGAATTGGTCCGCCAAAGGTTTTGATTTCTGTACCATCGATATTCCAGATTTTAGCAGTACCATCTTCACTGACCGATACCAAAGTTTCACCATCAGCCAGAAAACAGGCATTGCACACAGGAGCAAGATGTCCTTTGAGGGTTTTGAATTCCTTACCATCACGAGTCCAAAGCTTTACCGTTCTATCAGCACTAACTGAGGCAATAATTTGACTGTCAGGACTAAAAACAACACCTCTAACTCCTGCTTGATGTCCTTGTAAGGTAGTGAGCAGTTTACCATCGAGACTCCACAGTTTCACTGTTTTATCAGCACTAGCGGAAGCCATAATTTCACCATCCCCACTAAATCTCAAACATACAATTTTTAGACTATGGGCTGGAATCGTATCGATTAAGCTACCATCGAGATGCCAACGTTTAATGGTTTTATCTTCCCCAGCGGAAGCCAACATCTGACCATCATGACTGAATCTAATGGTAAGGATTTTAGCAATATGGCCGTTGAGAGTATTGAGAAGTACTCCCTTATCCTGTCCATACTTATGATCAATTCCCCACAGCTTGATGATTCTGTCATTACCCGCAGAGACCAGGATTTTACCATCAGGACTAAAACTTAGACTCCTGATACTCCGACCATGGGCTGGAAAGGTTTGCAGTAACGCTCCATTAAGATGCCAAATTTTAATGATACCATCCACACTAGCAGTGGCTAATAGTTTTGCCTTAGGACTAAAACTGACACTCCTGACACTAGCTTGATGTCCTGAAAATGTTCTGAGTAATGTGCCGTCTAGACTCCATAGTTTGACTGTTTTATCTTCACTAGCTGAAGCATACTGCTTACCGGTAGAGTTAAAACAAAAGCCGATAAGTTTACCAGTATGGCTTTGCTGAGTATTCAGTCCAATGCCCTTGAGACTCCAAAGTCTGATAGTTTTATCTACACTAGCAGAAGCAAGTAGCCGTCCATCGGGACTGAAACTTACCCCACACACGGAGCCTTTGTGTCCTCGGAAAGTCTTGAGCTTAATCCCATCAAGGTTATAAAGTCGAATTCGATTATCTTTACTGGCTAGTGCTAACAGTTGACCATCGGGACTAAATTTAACCCGATATACTGGCAACCCATAATTATCGATGGAGTTGAGTTCTCTGCCATCTATATTCCAGAGTTTAGCTGTACCGTCCCAACTCCCAGAAGCTAGCATCTGACCATCTGGACTAAAGCAGACACTCAAGACACCCATAGCATGACGATTGAAAATTTTTGGCCAACTACTTTCTAAATTCCAGAGTTTGATAGTGCCATCTTCACTAGCGATCGCAAGGGATTTACCATCAGGACTAAAACTAATCCCAAAGTTAGCAGGACCAAACCTGGTCAGGGTTTTAATCCGAGTACCATTAGGATGCCAGAGCTGGATGGTGCCATCCTTACTAGCAGCAGCAATGGTGTGACCATCGGGACTAAAACTAATGTTGAAAACTTGGTTTTTATGACCTCTGAGAGTTTTCAGTAACTTGCCATCCCGTTGCCAGAGTTTGATGGTGCCATCAGCACTGGCAGAGGCAAACATCTCACCATTGGGACTAAAGTTAATGCTAAACACTTGCTCGTTGTGACCCCGACAGCTTGCCAAGGCTTTCCCATCAATTCCCCAAATCTTGATCGTGCCATCTTCACTAGCAGAAGTAATTAGTTTACCATCAGGACTTAAACAAACACCAAATACTCCCGCATCATGTCCTTCCAAACGATTGCACTCTTGCAAGTTATTGATAATTTCCTGAAGCTGATTCACTTGTTGCTGTTTGATGTGTGGAGCAACCTCTGTGGTGAGTAATCGTTTACCAGCTTTTACACTAGCGACCAATGCTCCTAACTGGTCGTGGGAAGACAATAGAGCTTGAGATAGAGAACTCAAGGCTTTAATTTCTGCAATTTCTGCTCGTCTTCGTTCCTCTTGTTCTTGATGGAGTGCTTGCTTTAGTTCTTCTTTGGTCAGTTTTAACTCCGCTAGGATTTGGGGCTCTTGTCCTTGGCGAATAAATGATACTAAATAATCATGAACTAACTGATAACGATCAGCAGGGTATTCTGGCACTTCAAAGACTAACCCAGAACCCACTAACACTTCTAATACTAAATCTAGTTGCTCCTCTTCTAAGTCCAAATCTTCCGCTAATTCAGCCTTAGTCTTTAGGGGACGCATCCCGTTTTCATCGGTAAGCAAATACAAAACAAGTTTAGTGATTCGTTCGTGCTCTTCACCACAGTCTTTAATCGCTGTTTCTAGGTATCGTTCAACCAGTTTTTCCTTAGGACCTTTGGCTATATAATCTGCTAAGGTGGTAATTTTTTCCCCTTGGAGCTGAGCTCCTACCACTTGCAACTCAATGGGGAGCACATCATTGGTATCTCCTGCTAAATCCTTAACTAAAGCATCGGTTAGGGTTGGCTCTAGAGAAAATGCTGTGTGTTCAGTTAAGCTTTTAATAACTGATTGAGCATCCTCTGGGGAAAAGTTACCGAGATAGTAAATAATCGTTTTATCTAAAATATTGTTGTTAATAACATCTAAGTTAATCAGACGGTTACATTCTAACAAATAATGAATGTCATCTTCTCGAAGGGATAAAAGAATTTTTACATAGGGAATATCTAAGCAGGTTTTTATAAATTCATAGAAAACTATTCGTTGTTTTCTGTCTTTGGCAGCGAAAAAAAATTCTTCAAATTGGTCAAAGACTAAAACGGCTAGGATATTGTCTTCTGTTATTTTCCATAATGTATTTATAATTTTAGCTGTTGTTTCTAGAGTATTACCCTGATACTTAATCAGGTTTTTTTCGGCCAGAGACTTGGCTAATGCTTTACCAAATTCGGGAATCCAATCAGTATAAATTTGCTGGAAAACCGTTAACACCTCACGGGAGGCAATCGTTGTTTGTTTCAAAGTGGGAATTAACCCAGCTTGGACCAGGGAACTTTTACCTACTCCTGATTGACCATAAATTACGGTGAGTTTATGGTCACTACGGCCCATACGTTCCATTAAGCGATTGACATCCCCTTGTCTACCAGAGGCCGCAATGGCTGGGGTTACAGAATTGTGGTGGTCTAGATCCGGTAATGCTGGGTTAGTTACCTGTTGTTTAGGCTGCAATCGACCAGCACCAATAAAGGCTCGAAAATTGTACTGCTGCTCAATGGAGCGTCGTTCTTGTTTAACCCGAAAAGCCCTCAAATAGTTACCTTGTTGGCAGTAGCACTGGTGCAATTCTTCTAAAATCCGAATGTAAAGGTCTGGATCATACTGGGGTTTGGTTCTGGCTTTAGCCGTTTCCAGAGTTGTCAGACTGTCTTGGATCTTAGCTTGCTGCTGTTGCTGTTGCGATCGCGCAGCCCCACGATGCGATCGCGCTAGAGACAATAAATACCAACCTTGGTGAAATGAGCGCTCCCAATCACAATCGGTATCGAGTGAGCATGAGGTTGGTGTACAGAATTCAGACAATGCCTGTTCTAAGATTAACAGAGCCTGTTGGGCTAACTGTTGCGCGTTAGTCCAATCAGATTTCCATAAGGCGACTTCTGCTAAAAAGCCATAGGCTCGCGCTAGTCTAAACGGATTACCATAGGTTTGATGGAGAGTCTTGGCTGTGTTAGCAACCGCCTCCAAGTCATCCCACTGTCCCAGTCGTTGCAGTACCTCTGCCCAAGGATTAATAAACTTGGCAACTAAGTCCGGTCGCTCAGCCTGTTCAAAGACCTTAATACATTGCTGATAATACTCTGCGGCATGACCACAAGCGACTTGATGATCAGCCCGATGTCTCTCGGCATAGGTACGCCACCATAGTCCTAAATAGTACAGTAAGCATCCAACCCGCTCTGATGAGGAGGTGAATGTTTGGGGTTTTTCCTCGGTTGCCCTGGCCTCTGGCTCAATCTCCTGCCATTGGGCTAAACTACGCTGATAATGTTCCAGAGACTCTTGTGATGACCCATCAGCGGCACGACCTAAGACAAATTCTAAGCTGGCTTCTAACGGTGGGTCTAATCTGACGTTACGATGGTTTAGCTCATTCTGGGCTGACTTTAACTCCGTGCGGCGAGTCGAACCAATGCCCAAATTCAGGTCATCATTGTCTAGAAATCTGCCAGCACCAGAGTTTAATACTTTGCCATAGACCTGATTGACGGTTTGCTCGATAAAATCAATTAACTCATCCGTTGCCATCTCAAAGCCAATGGGAGTAGCAGCCCAACTGGTGAAATCTGGTGCTACTCGCCTCAGCTTGTGCTGGACCTGATCGGTTACCCATAACACCAGGGGGAAGGGGAACGTTTTGCGAAATTCATCCCGTGCATTATTGGTAGAAACCAATAGCTGATCAATATCCCTGACTAATTCCAAATTGTGAACAATAAGGGCATCGGGTAGTATTGATGTCAGTTCCGCTTGAACATTGCTATAGAGGTTTGTAGCCGATGAGGCCAAAGCCCTGGAGTGAAAGTTAATCTGGTAGTGTTCTGTCAGTTGTTGTGTTAATCGCTGCCGCAATGATTGATAATTACAACGGGCTAAAATCAGAGAAAATTGTCCCTTAGAAAATGCGATCGCCCGTGCTAGCATTCTTAATGATTCATTGTTATTGCCCTTGAAATCTTTGGGTTGGAGGGTCATATTTATTCCAACTTTTGTGGTTCTGCCAAAATCGGATTTACGCCCTGACCATCCCCTGTGCTGAGCTTGGTAGCCATGGAGCGCGTTCATGGGGGGGTTTCTACCATCAATGACTACTGCTAACCCTTTGGGTTCCCTCCCTTGGGTAGCTAGGGTGGTTTCCAAGGGTAGCGCAAGTTTATTAAGACAAGGGTTTGATAGGGAGCTTCACCTTTTACTCGCCTTTGCTGCAACACCTGAAACAGTCATTCCCATTAATCATCGCTAAAGGCTGGCACCAGAATTTTCCGTTGCTTTCTGATTACCTTTTCCAAACAACTACCTTTAGGAAGTTGATTTATTATACCACGTTTTTTTGCTTGTTTGGTTGAACGCGCACCCGTGGCCTTTTGGCCTACGGTTGTTCGCCTTTGGCGTTCGGTGTAGGGTAGGTTAAGGTTGGTTGCTTGAAGGTTCAAGATACTTTGGTGGTTTGGTAGTTTGCTTCTGGGTCGGATTACCAGATCAGATCATAGCTGTTGCCATGGGATCTGATATCGTAGGCAAGGTTATAAGAAAATCCGTTGTCACCACAATACTTTAGGAGTAAAACGATGTCATTAGTTAACTCGACAATGTTGTCCTTAGGGACCAAAGCACCAGAGTTTCAGTTACCGGATGCAGTCTCTGGCGAGACGATTTCCTTAGAGACCTTTGCGGGTAAGCAGGGGTTACTGGTCATGTTTATCTGCCGTCATTGTCCTTTTGTTAAACATATACAGGGAGAATTGGCCAAGCTAGGGAAAGACTATGCCGATGCTAATCTCGGTATGGTGGCGATTAGCGCTAATGATGCGGATAATTACCCGGATGATGCTCCCGATAAACTTAAGGAAATGGCTCAGGAGCTGGGATTCACTTTTCCCTTTTGTCATGATCAAAGTCAGGAAACGGCTCAGACTTATACAGCTGCTTGTACCCCAGATTTTTTCCTATTCGATGCTAACCAGGAGCTAGTTTACCGAGGTCAATTGGATGATAGTCGTCCTAGTAATGGGATACCAGTTACGGGTAAGGATTTACGAGCAGCTATTGATGCGGTGCTAGGGTCGCAACCGGTGAATTCTGAGCAAAAGCCTAGTATTGGTTGCAATATTAAGTGGAAGCCGGGGAATGAACCTGCTTACTTTGGTGTGTGAGATGTTGAAGAATGAAGAATGAATAATTAAGAATTAATAATTAAGAATTAAGAAGGTAGAATTAAGAATTAAGAAGGTAGAATTAAGAAGGTAGAATTAAGAAGGTAGAAGGTAGAATTAAGAAGGTATAAGGTACAATTCTTAATTTTAAATTCTCAATTCTTAATTTTAAATTCTCAATTCTTAATTCTTAATCATAATCCTCACCGAACTGAGAACTGTTAAAAGATTAAATATTATATTCTTCTGCCCATTTCTTTAGCTCCTCCAGAAATCTCAGGGCTGTTCGACCAAAATCTGTGATCTCATAGGCTACAGCAATGGGCTTGGTACTGATGACGTTACGGTTGACTAGGCCCGTATCCTCCATTTCTCTGAGCCGCTGGGTCACCATTTTTTTGCTAGCTCCCCCGATCTGGCGCGCTAGATCGTTGAATCGCATCGGGCCATCCTTGAGATGCCAAAGAATCGATCCTTTCCATTTGCCACCCAAAATCCGCATTCCACGCTCGATTGGACAGGGGCTGAGACAGGGGTCGGCATTCTTGATGCGATCGCGTAGCGGCGACCTAGGAGCATTGCTATTGGTTTTGATGTCGATGTCACTATCAGTTTCCATATCCATGAAAAAACTCATATTTGATAATTGGTTACTAAATGTATACTGGTTGACTATAGTAACTTAGTTTTTTACTATGAAGCAATAGCAATACATGAAGCAATATAGCAGAGCCTCTGTCTGCTCCGTGCTCAAAAACTCATTAAAACTTACTTTTAACTATCTCATCCAAAGAAAAATCATGACAAAACAAGCTGAGATTCATCTTTACACTGCATCGACTATGAACGGATGGAACTTTTCTTGAAGAAGCAGAGGTGGAGTATCAGATGACCTATATTGATTTTTCCAAAAAAGAACAAAAGTCAGACTGGTCCAAATCCCTTAACCCCAATGGGCGCATCCCGACCATGGTGGTTCGTGGTAATGACGATTTTGTGGTTTTTGAGTCAGGTGCGATTCTTTGGTATCTAGCTGAGAAATATCAAAAGTTCCTTCCCGAGGGGGAAAAAGCCCGATGCCAAGCACTTCAGTGGCTGATGTTTCAGATGAGTGGCATTGGACCGATGATGGGTCAGGCGATGTATTTTCAGCGGATTGCAGAACCTCAAGGGCATCGTGATGAATTTGCCATCACGCGCTATGGGACAGAATCACGCAGGCTGCTGGAAGTCTTGGATAAGCAGCTTGAAGGTAAAACTTACATCCTTGGTAATGACTTCACGATTGTAGATATGGCCACTTATCCTTGGGCACGAGCTTATTATTGGGCGAAAGTGGTGGATGGGCTGAACAACCTTCCAGGCTGGTTTGACCGTATTGATGCCCGACCTGCAACTCAACGTGCACTAGAGCTTCCCAAACCTTTTCCTGCCTTTTTTGGAAAAGGGGATGTGGGTGCTGCAGAAGCTGCTAATTCCGCACGTTTTCAAAGTGATATTAAACCATAAGCCATGGATGATGGAAACAAAAATTAACACTCGGGGAAAGAAAAATGTGATACTATCTGGCTTAATCGGTGTTTATAGAAAATTGGGCAAAATTTTTGTTTAGGGTACTTTTTGATCACAAAATATTGGTCAAAAATAAGCAAATATCTTGATTTGATCCAATAAAAAGCTATATATACATTTGGAGTGTTAATAGTTTACTATTAACACTTTACTATAAATAGTGACTATATCTTTATTTCTTGGTTAGATAAAGAGAATTATAAAGGGATCAATTCTGTCAAAATTCCGAATAGTTGGGGAGTATTCAGCTTCGCTCCTCTGCTCCTCTGGTGTTCTGCTCCTCAGCCTAAATCGAGTAATTTTATAGCCCTGCCGATCTTCGGGGGGTAATCGGGGTGCTACTGTTAACAGTCAACGGTTAACACTTAACAGTGAACCAAACTATACACGTTATCTCTTCATTAACGTCTTATCAACAGGAAAAACCAATGATTTGTTATCGACAAAAGAAAATAAACATTTTGTTTGGGAGTCTCTTAATCGTTGGGACATGGTGGTTACCTGTCCACGCTCAACAAAACGCACCTTCACCTAGGCAAAAAGCAGTTACAACTGAAGATCCAACTATTCCGATTGAGGAGCTAGAGCTAATGATCAAGCCCTTGACTAAGGATGAGCTGGAGGGTGAAGCTCAGGGGTGGATGTTCTTGCTTAAAACTAAAGTTAAAGAACTCAGCGATGCGGAAATTGCTGTCAAGCGCAAAAATCGAGAGCTTAAACAATCTCAGGAAGCTGTTGATGCCCTAGAAGAGGCCAAAGACGCTCTTGAGGAAGCCAAAGACACTAAAGAAAAAATAGAGACTGAGGCATCACCATCAGGTTCTGTTGAAGCTTTAGACGCTGCACAAGAAGCGCAGAAAGCTCTAGAAAAAGCTCAGGATTCAGTAGAAGAAGCGGTAAAAGAAGAAAAAAAGACCGAGCAGGATAAAACCTTGCAAGGGGCGATTGATAAAGCAGTTGAAGGTACTCAACAGCAGAAAGATAAAGCCAAAACCTCAGACGAGGAAGTTGCTAAGGTTCAAGAGCAGATTGGGACAATTAGCAACAAAGTGGTTACGGATGAACAAGAGCATAAAAAGACTGAACTCGGACTTGACAAAGCTCAAGAAAAGATAGAAGAAGCGGTCGAGGCCAAGACGGAAGTTAAAAAGCAAGTACTGGTAAACGTCACGATACTGCGAGACGAACGGGCTGCTTTGAGCGAACGCTTTGAGGTAGTACTTGAAGAGCTGGAAACTAAAGGTGGTGATGTCGAGTTATACCAAAAATATGTCAATGCTATCAGTGGAATTAAGGTTGATGTAACCGACACTCAAGGAACCTGGATTACCATTGTTGGCTGGCTCCAATCTAAAGAAGGAGGTCAGCGCTGGGCGAATAACATTGGCAAATGTATAGGAATCATTGCTGGCTTTAGCATCCTCTCGGTGATCTTAGGGACAATCCTTGAGAAATCTTTGGGGATGTTCCCAAATATCTCAGTGATGTTGGGTCAGTTCTTGGTTACTCTAACCCGCCAAGGATTATTTGTGGTGGGTATTCTTGTAGGGATTACTGCCCTAGAGGTCAGTATTGGCCCACTGATCGCTATGATTGGAGCTGCTGGTTTTGTGGTAGCGTTTGCTTTTCAAAGTACCCTCGGTAACTTGGCCAATGGGTTAATGATATTACTCTATAAACCTTTCGACGTGGGGGATATCATTGAAGTAGCTGGGGTAAGAGGAAAGGTTGAGGATGTTAACTTAATTTGCACCACAATCCACACTGCTCAAAGTAAAATTATTATTGTGCCGAACAACTCAGTTTGGGGGAATATTATCGAGAATGAAACCAGTAGCCCCGTCCGCGCTATGTTTATCACGGTAAGGGTCAGCTACCAAAATAGTATTACTCAAGGGATCCAAGTTCTTCAGGATATTGCTAACTCTCATCCTTTAGTATTGGAAGACCCAGGACCTTGGATCGACACCGGTGAATTGGCTGAATATGCTGTTAACATTTGGTTTATGGTCTATACTAAGAGAGAGGATTATTGGACAGCCTATTGTGACCTCAACCGAATTATAAAAGAAAGATTTGAGCAAGAGGGAATTGTGATCCCACTGCCTCAGCAGGAACTATACATTAGCGAAGCTATGGCTAAGGAAGATGGCCCCGTGGCACAAAGGTTCAAAGGCATGACGTTATCCTAACTATACCTTTAGGAAACTTGTACAACTGGCACAGAACTTACCGATAGTTGGTAGCAAAGCTTCTAGCATAACCAATAAAGTTACCACCGGAGAATTTCCAATGCTCAAGACTGACTCTGGTCAAAATCCCCTATTAGCTTTGCTACTGCTAGTTCCTGCTGCGAGTATCGGTGTAGCAATGGCACTATATATTGCTCCAGGATCATTAGGGCAGGCAGTATTCTCATGTTGCAAAGTCTGGTTACTAGCACTGCCTCTTGCTTGGTTTTTCTGGGTGGATCGTGGCAAGTTACGTATATCCTGGCCGAAGCAGCAGGAGTTGTGGACTGGAACTATTTTGGGACTGGTGATGTTTGGCATCATCCTTGGGGCTTATTGGCTTTTTGGTCAGCACTGGATTGATAAGACGGATCTTCGCACTAAAGCCCAAGACGTCGGCATAACTAGTGCATACATTTATGTACTTGGGGCGATGTATTGGACTTTGATTAATGCGTTCTTGGAAGAGTATATCTGGCGTTGGTTTGTCTGGAGCAAGTGCCAGATTCTAATCCCAGGACTTGGGTCAGTATTGCTTTGTGCATTGCTGTTTACTCTCCATCATATTATTGCTTTAACGTTTTACACCCAGGATTGGCTGGTGGTCATCCTTGGGTCATTAGGGGTGTTCATGGCTGGAGCGGTATGGTCGTGGTGCTATCTAACCTACCGTTCCATCTGGTCTGGTTATCTTAGCCATGTTCTTGCTGATTTAGCGATCGCATTTGTCGGTTGGCAACTCCTATTCGGGTAGCTAAGCTGTTGACTCAGGATAATTACCCTTAATAAAAATCTCCCCCATCTCCCTATCTCCCCATCTCCCCACCCTGCCATTAATTATGGTTATTCAACCGGACTTGATATTAGGTTTCATATATCGGGTACCAGAGGTACAGGTTTCTTGAATTTCAACGGCATACAATCCTGGTAAACCTGCTTCTTCAAGTCGCTCAAAAACCCACTTAGCGATCGCTTCACTACTAGGATTCTCCAAGCCGGTGGTTTCATTTAGGTAATAATGATCCAAAAAGTTATCCAACAGAGGCTTGAGATAGGTCTTGATATCTCCATAGTCCATTATCATCCCCTGTTTGGAACCCTCCTCCATCAGTTGATTACCTTTGACATATACTCGCCCCACCCAGCTATGGCCATGTAACCGACTACATTTGCCGTCATGATGGGGAAGGCGATGAGCAGCTTCAAACCGAAACTCCTTGTAAATTAACCATTCTTCCATCATTTATAATTTATAATTTATAATTTATAATTTATAATTTATAATTTATAATTATCTTACACTTCATAGAAAACAATCTATTGAGTTTAACCTAATTATAATAGGTAATCTAGACAACTTCTATAAAATAGAACAGGTAACAGGATAAAATAGAGCGGATTATGGTGAAAATTTAGGATAAATTAAGATTTATTTTAATCATTGATTGGTAAATCATAATCAAGTTTTAATCCAGCCATAAACGGTTACCAAAGTTGTTGATATCTATCGCTATTTTCAAGATAGCATGAAGTCCAAGAAAAGCGATGCATCCCTACTCCCTACTCCCTACTCCCTACTCCCGATTCCCTGTGCTATACCATAAACGAAGCAAGCAAGGGGAGTTGATATCACCGATGACTAAGATGCGAATAGAAACCGATAGCATGGGGGAAATCGAAGTTCCTGCTAATCGGTATTGGGGCGCTCAAACTCAGCGATCGCTAAAATATTTCTCGATTGGACAAGACTTTATCCCTGCGGAAGTCATAACAGCCATGGCTATTCTGAAAAAAGCGGCTGCTGTGACTAACTGTGAACTGGGTAAACTACCAGAGGATAAAGCTAAGTTAATCATTGAAGCAGCAACTGAGGTCATCGAAGGCCAGCTAGACGGTAACTTCCCTCTCCGTGTTTGGATGACTGGTAGTGGTACCCAGTGCAACATGAACGTGAATGAGGTGATTGCTAATCGTGCTATTGAACTAGCTGGGGGGGTGATGGGTAGCAAAAACCCAACTCATCCCAATGACCACGTCAATATGTCCCAATCCTCTAATGATACCTTTCCCACGGCTATGCACATCGCGTCAGCAGTAGCCTTTCATGAGCGACTGATGCCCAAGGTAAGGAAAATGCGGGATGCTCTAGAGGAGAAGGCGAAAGCATGGGATAATATAGCGAAAATTGGGCGCACTCACCTTCAAGATGCTGTACCGTTAACCTTGGGTCAAGAGTTTTCCGGTTACGTTGCCCAGCTAGATGCTAATTTAGCACGGATAGACTCTGTTCTTCCTGGCTTATACGAGTTGGCGATTGGTGGAACGGCCGTTGGGACTGGGTTAAATGCTGGCAAGGGCTTTGCAGAAAAGGCGGCTGAGCATATTGCTAAGTTGACTGGCTTGCCCTTTGTGTCTGCTCCTAACAAGTTTGCCGCTCTAGCAGCTCATGATGACATGGTTATGGCTAGCGGTGCCCTGAAAACCCTAGCGTGCTCGTTATTGAAGATTGCTAATGATATCCGTTTCTTAGGGTGTGGACCACGATGCGGATTTGGGGAACTGAAGCTGCCATCCAATGAGCCAGGGTCTTCGATTATGCCAGGGAAAGTTAATCCGACCCAGTGCGAAGCGATGACTATGGCAGCTACTCAGGTGATGGGCTACGATAGTGCGATCGCATTTGCTGGTGCTCAGGGGCACTTTGAGTTGAATACCTTTAAGCCTATGATTGTGTTCAACTTGCTCCAATCTGTCCATCTACTTGCTGACAGCTGCAACAATTTCACTGACTTCCTGCTGAAGGGACTAGAACCGAATCGAGAGAAAATCCAGTATTTCCTAGAACAGTCCCTGATGCTAGTCACTGCTTTGAGTCCAATCATCGGTTACGACAAAGCAGCAGAAGTGGCGCACCATGCTTCTGAGAATAACCTTACCCTGAAAGCAGCTTGTCTAGAATTAGGCTATGTTTCTGCTATTGAGTTTGACCAGATTGTTGATCCCTATCGGATGGCCTATCCCCTTGATTAGCTTCTTAGGGAGTAGGGAGTAGGGAGTAGGGAGTAGGGGGAAGAGTGTGGGGAGAGGCGGGAGATTTGTAAATGCTATATTGAGCAATTCCCAGAAACCTTTGCAACCTTTAACTATAAATAACTATCATAAAATGCAACGATTCATCTCGCCGTTATAACGGGACAGCGTTTAACGGCGAGATGAATCGTTGCCAACAAACAAAAACGCGCTACTCTTTACCATTGCTTGATTAACTTCTTAGAATTTAATTCCATCTGTGTAGGTTTGTGTTAAACTAAAATCATGCTAACACTAACCTACGAGTTTAAACTGATTCCTTCTTACGAGCAGATTGCCATCATTGAACAGATGCTGGCAGTCTGTAGGAAGGTTTGGAATTATGCACTCACAGAAAGAAAAGACTGGATTAAGAGTAGGAAGTGTGATGTGAATTCTTGCTCATTGGTGCAAGAATATATTATCCCAGCGGATGTCCCCTATCCAGGATATAAAGAACAGGCAGCAGCCCTAACGATCGCCAAGAAATCTAATCCTGAACTCAAAAGAGTAAATGCCCAGGTTTTGCAGCAAGTTTTAAGAAGCTTAGACCGAGCATTTAAGACTATGAAGACGCAGGGTTATGGCTTTCCTAGGTTTAAGAACAAGTACCGAATGAGGTCTTTTTTTTTTCCACAATTTAGCAGTAATCCTGTCAGAGGGGACTGGATTAAACTCCCTAAAATCGGACTTGTTAAAATGAGGCGATCACGTCCAATTCCTGAAGGATTTAAGCTGAAACAAGTCAGGGTTGTTAGACGTGCTAGTGGGTATTTTGTAATGTTAGCATTACAAAGTGATGTCAATGTTCCAGACAACCCGCCTTATGGTCATCCGTTGGGTATTGATGTCGGGCTAGATAAGTTTTTAGCAACTTCTGACAACGAGTTGATTGAACGTCCTAGATTTTTAACAGAGCTACACCGCAAGTTGAAATTACTGCAACGTAGACTTAAGTTAAAGAAAAAGGGGTCAAGCAATAGACATAGACTCAATCAAAAGATTGCTAGATTACATCAAAAAGTATCAGACACCCGCAAGGACTTTCACTTTAAACTAGCTGATCATTTATGTGACCAAGCTGGGATGATATTTGTGGAAAATTTAGACTTTAGAACCTGGGCCAAAGGGATGTTAGGAAAACATACCTTAGATGCAGGTTTTGGTCAATTCTTCAAGATATTGGCTTGGGTATGTTGGAAACGAGGCGTATATTTGGGCAAGGTTGACTACAGGTATACCAGTCAAATTTGCCCTAATTGTGGAACCCATACAGGTAAGAAAAATTTATCTGAGCGTACCCACTTTTGCCGGTCATGTGGTTGTAAAATTAACCGAGATGTAGCGGCAGCAAAAGTGATTTGTCAACGAGGGGTCGCTGCGGTCGGGCAGATCGTGGCAGAAAATGACTGTGGAGATGTTCTGACGGGGACTGGCAACAGTCTAGTTAAGAATCTAGGAAGCAGTAAACCTGAATCGTGAGGTTTAGGAATCTCCCGGTATAATCTCCGATTTACCGGGAGAGGATGTCAAAAACTGATAAGGGTAATATTACCAATTTTAAAATGTTTGATTTTAATATCCTATTTGATTTCTCCCGTAACCATTGTGTAGCCATCTGTGCCATTTTAGTTCCTGCTAACTTGCTGCTGACCTTACAAACTATCATTTTTACTGTGATTGGTTATCCCCAAGTTCAGGTGCGGAAAGCTGCTTTAGTTGCGTGCATCCCAGCTTTGGTAATGCTATTCCATGTATATAGTTGGTTGATGATTGGAGTAGTGATGGCTCCTACCTACATTCTGTTTTTTTTAGCAGCTGTCTGCTTAAGTATTAATTTTTGGGCAATTAACTATTATGGTAGATTAGTCTATTCGAGAGAATAGGCAAGAGGCAAGAGGCAAGAGGCAAGAGGCAAGAGTGCGTTAGGGGCGGATTTGCCCTCATCTTCAACCTTGTAGCCAGCGTTGAGATAGTCCGCCCCGTAACGCACCACTAAGGCAAGAGGCAAGAGGCAAGAGTAACCCACCCCTAACCCCTCCCAGGAGGGGAACAGAGGCCAGAGCGACTGCATCAAGACGGCAAAAGGCAAAAAAAGGTAAAAAATCGGTAGTGCTACACAAGTCGTGATTTTAGCTCCCGTTACCTTGACCAGACCAACGCCTACTCCCTACTCCCTACTCCCTACTCCCTACACCCTACTCCCTACTCCCCGTCTGCTTCATCTTTACCGTTCATTTGTTGGTTACGGTTCGAGCCATTCCATCGTAAGGATTCGGTTAAGTCATCATCGATGTGGAAAATAGCTTGTACCGGTCCGTAGCGTTCTTGAATTCCCCCCTGAATCCGTTCAGCAATCAGGGAAATGACTCCTGAGAACTCTGGATGCACTACCAAATGCATTTCAACATACATGAAGCGTCCTACAATACCCCGGCACTGAATTTGATCACAGCGAGTGACACCTCCAACTTGATGGGCTATGTTAGCGATCGCTTCTGGATCAATAGGATTTTGTTTGACTAGCAGGGGCAACTGCCAGTTGATAACTTTCCAACAATTTTTCCCAGCAAAGAGCACCAGCACACTACTCAGCAGTGGATCCAGCCATAGGAAACCTCGGGAAACGCCCCAAAGCCCACCGAGTACTAGTATAGTTAAGCCCACATCCTGGAGCATTTGAGCAGCCTGAAAGCGTAGGCTAGGACTCCTTACCACTTTAGCTTGGTAAATCATCAGGCAAGACCAACCAAGGCTCATGGCTAACACGGCTCCCAACAGCTGTGCTAAGGGTAAACTGAGCCGGACAGGAATAGTTAAGGTTCCTCCCTGAATCAGGGTTAGTAACTGCTGAGAGGACAGTAAGCACAAATTTCCCCCAGCAAAGCCGAAAAAGGCAATTAGCACAAAGGTAATCACGGTTTCCCGTTTACCATGACCATAGACTGACAGATCTGGCGGATTGTCAAAGGTAGTGATCATCAGCAAATTGACAAGGGTATTAAAGCAAATTAATAGGGTGAACAGAGATTCCCCCATCAGACTGAGCGATTGGGTAGCCCAAGCTGCTGACACCTTGACTGATAAAACAAACAAGCTGAGCCAGAGGGTAATGAATAATACCAGACGACTAGTCTGATCGCGGTTTGATCCTTCGGTCATGGCCTGAAGGTAACAGATGTCGATTACCTTCACATTATCTTGGATTACCCTATTATTTATTGAGGCATCAGGCAATTATGCCATTTTATGGCAGTACTTAATGGTTTTGGGGAGTTGGGTGTGGGGTGTGGGGTGTAGGGTGTGGGG
>WTKN01000389.1 GCA_011524395.1 Moorena sp. SS36440bin_2 | reverse complement strand
ACTTCTGACTTCTGACTTCTGACTTCTGACTTCTGACGCTAAGCGTAGCGCTATACTTCCTACTTCAGACCATCAAGGATTAGTCAACCTTACGACGGAAGACAAAGGATCCATTGTCCCCAGGAGCAACAGTACCAACCTCATTGACGTACCTAGTTACTTCTTCACCGCTAGCTGGGTCACTATTTCCAAAGGATAAGGTATTGTTGAAGTACTCCACATCACCCTGAGATGGCTCAGTTCCCTGCTCGTGAGTGGTGACAGTAACCCAGTTGTTAAGACCTGCAGTGCCATCCTCTGTAATGGTGAAGTTCTCAGCATCCAAAACTACGTTACCAGCACCCACTAGTGGTTCAGAGATATTGGTATAAGTGATTCGGTACTCGATAAACTGCCCAGGCTTAGCCCCTTCAGTGAGGAGACCCTCCTCAGGATTACCTGTGGGATCTCCGCCGGAGAAGTCCTGAATCACTGTTACACCATCAGTATCCAGAATCCGAGCTTCTTTCACCATCTGCATATAACCAGTGTAGGGACGGTCAATAGTGATGTTGAAGACGGTTTCTTGAGTGAAATCAAAGTCTCCGTCCGGGTTGTTGTCCACAAAAGCAACAATCGGAATCCCGTAACCCTGAACTTGAGCTGTCTCAGGTAAGTCAACAATTACCTCGTAATCCAATTGCTGACCTGGTGTGAGAGTACCAACATTAACTGTTGTACCACCAGTGAGGGTAAAACCGCCAGCTTCAGTGTAGTTGTAAGTCGCCTCAAGAATTGGACCTGTCTCTGGCTCGTACCTGATCGTGACCGTAGTGTTATCAGGAATCTGGTTATCTGGTCCAAACTCTACTGGAGTGGTGAATTCTGGATCAACAACAGCAGGGTTACTAGTCGCCTGATTACCAACTGAAGGCGCAATTGGCAACAAGGTGACGTTATCCAAATTAGTATCATTGGGGTTCTCAACGGTATTGTCGAAGGTCACCGCACCTGGGTCAATGTCGATACCCTGAGCTTCTCCAGCTGGAATAGTTGTGGACTGGTTAGTGAAGTCATCATTGTCATTGGTTGGACCAATGGCGTTGGGTCGATTCTCTGGACCATTGAGGATTTGACTGGTAGTCTCAATGTCTGCAGTAATAGTAACTACAGTGTCTTCACCCTTAGGTCCTTCACCTGTGTTGTCATTGTCTTCATCAATACCATCAGCACTGGGATTGGCAATACCAAGGTCTGTAGCTGGGTTGAAGTCGGTACCAGTGTCATCCGGTGGTGTACCATCATCATTGTAGTTGTTGGGATTTTGGTCACCGGATTCATCGTAGACCACTTCATCCGTTGGGTCACCGACAGTTTCACCAAATGCCTGAGCAATGTTAGCAATTTCACCACCAGCAACGGGTAAGCCACTAGTGATTACACCAAAGCTGAAGCCATTGGCATCAGTTTCCGTCGAGCTTCCTGTAGGAAGAACACCGTCAAAAATGAAACCAATACGCTTAACTGGACCAGTAAGAGTTGTGCGGTCAGTAGACCAGTTTACGCTCAAAGGATCTACACCAGTCACAGCTGGGTCATCATCAGAGTAGACCACTGTCCACCCTGCTGGCGCAGTAGGCGTTACTGCAGCGTCAGTATCAAATTCTGTATTTTCGGGAATAGCATCAGAAACCAATATCCTCTCTTCTGTCTGACCATCAACGGTAATGGTAGTTCCTTCGAGATCCGCAGCCTGGAAATTAATCGCTGGGTTAGAGGACTCAACCCGGAAGTCTAAGCGATAGGTAATTTTGTCATCGCTAGCATCATCAGGTGAGCCACTGTTATCAACTAGTGCAATAGTACTCGGACCTATGATTCGCTTGAGAACAGTTATGGTTGCTAGTTCCTTAATCTCTGTAGAGAGTAAGACTTCTTGGAACGCAGCACCCTCACGCTCACCATTGACCGGAGCTTCGGTAGGATCAGCATCTACGGTACGAACCTCGTTATCATTGGAACCACCAGGCTCATCGGGCTGGTTTTGAGTAGCAGGACTGTTGTCGTTAGCTCCGGTATCACCTAACTGGACATTAATCGGAGCCCCTGCCACATCTTCACTCACCGTACCTTCAACCCGTACCTTAATGCTCTGATCAGCAAGAATAGGAGTGCTTGTAGTCAAACCAGTTGGTGGAATAGGTGTCTCGAAAGTGCCATCCCCATCCAAGTCAGCTGTCACTGTAATAGGAGCAGGAACAGCAGCAGGATCGGTATCTAAACCATTGATGGTGATGTTATCCAGACCAGGGATAGCAATATTGGTTTCTTCGTTACCAATGTTGGTAATCTCGAAGTCAAATTGCAGGACATCACCAGTAGCAATACTACCGAGGTTTTCGTCATTAACACCATCAGGTGTAACCAGCAAACCAGCAACTTCAGCGACCTCAACGATCACAGTGTTTGAGGTCGCGTTGATTTCAACATCTGGATTGTTGGGGTCTTCATAGGTAGCTTCCGACTGGTTCCTAATCTGTATACCAGCATCAGTTCCATCCGCAAATACAGGTACTGCTAGCTGAAACAAACTACCGAGAATGAGGGAAGCACTGACTAATGGTCGTAAGTATCTACGACGAAGCTTCGTCGATGTGCGTTGAGCCATGGAGGATTTTCCCTAATTGAGAACACAAAGATAGATAAATACTTCCGGGGTCTAGGATGATACTGACCCTGGTTGTTAACTAGTAGCTTCTTAGGAAGCTAGGCTAGCCTTCCATATCTAGGAAAACTCACCTAAGCTGCTTTAGGCATTGGAGATTTAACGGATTTTATAGAGTAGTCATCCTGAAATGCATATGTAAAAATACGTAATAGCTCTTAAACTATCAGCCATAAGTACTAAATATTTCCTTTAGTTGCTTTTTTTTTCTATTAGCAGGTTATAGTACTGGAGTCATTGCTATAACTAGCGATAACAAGGGGGTTACAGCAGTAGATATATAACTTATAGGTATGACTTCAGGGTCAATGTCGGTGATGTTAGCTATATCCCAGGGCATAAGTAAAATAACTATAACCTATCTAAGCTAAATTAAGTGATTATGCCCATACTTATTTAGTCATACGGTTGATGCGCTAATCCTCTCCTGAGGGGACAATAGATTAATTAATAACTGATATCGTGGTTTAGGTGTGAGGAAAATTATGATGATTAACTCTATGAGTTATTGGGATAAAAATCACTTAAAATTATATATAGCAAAAATAAATACGTTGTGAACAACCAGAAGTACAATAGACTAGCACTACAATAACTTTTGGGATTCTGGGTGTTTACAAATCGTTTATAAACCCGCTTAATAAGCTTAGTAAGTTTTTAAATCTAATGGGCACAGTAAAAGTTACAGGGAGATGTTGAGGGTTGACTGAGGGTTAACGGTTAACCGCGCTTCGAGCTTGGTTGCGGGGCAATAAGGGTGAATTCCTGCTTACTGCTAATGCCTATTAATCAGCCTCTAGATGAAAAGCTATCAATTTAAATGTGCTATTTAAATGATTATCATCTTAGTTATCTACCAAATTCAGCAAAATTATGCTGAATTACAGTCCAATTATCCCAAAAATAAGTTTTGATAAAACTACCGGATGGATAGCTCATAAATCTTGACGGATGATTAATCGCTAATTCATCATAATCAAATTTAAGTAAAATACTTTAAAATACTTACACGTGCTTTCACCGATTGTATGCAAATGTTTATTGATACAAGGTAGTGAGAAGATTGACTTTTTTTAAAGGTCGAATAAATCTCATGGTAGGGATAGTTATTCATTCAGGATTTTTTAATAAACATCAAAAAATAATGTGAAGTTTTTGTGAACATTAATATAATTGTTAATTCTTATACAAAGCCGCCCCTAGATTACCCCTTAAGTATCAAAGATAAGCAGATTTTTTTATTTCAATAAATAAAAATTTATAGTAGTAAATTAAGATACTAATATACTCAGTTAATAGTTCCAAATAACTACCAACAGAAAACAATGATGAAGTATCTACTTACCTCATTACTGATACCAAGTCTAGGTAACATACCTCCCAATACTACTTAGTTAGTAGCCGACACCCGTACCGAAACGCAGCTACACCAAGGAAACTTGCTTTCGCTACTGTGATCCGACTGTGGGCGATCCCTTGCAGTATTGAAATACCTCGTTCTATCTTTACGCTGTTCCTTAGCAAAACCCTGTTCAAGGTCACCTTTTATGTCCACTACACCTGATTTAAGTCCAAACCAACATGAATAAGATTCTAGTAATTGAAGACGAGCCAATAATTCGGAAGAACCTCCTCACCTTGCTCAGAGCAGAAGGGTTCGAAACGATTAGTAGTGACAACGGTAGCAGTGGAGTCAAGCTTGCTCAAAACCAGCAGCCAGATTTAATTATTTGTGATATCATCATCCCTCAACTAGATGGTTATGGTGTTTTAAAGACTCTACAGCAACATCCCGTAACTGCTGCGATTCCCTTTATTTTCCTCAGCTCAAAAGCTGACTGGTCAGATTGGCGTATGGGCATGAGGTTAGGGGCTGATGATTATCTGATCAAGCCTGTTAAGCGCGAGGAATTGCTAGATGCGATCGCTACTCGACTACAAAAACGACTTTATCAAACTAAGTGCCATCATCTTGAACTGAAAAAAGTGCAAGCTCAACTGGACTATCTACTCCGTTATGACCAGGTTACTAACTTACCGAACCGACTTTTGCTAGAAGAGCGATTTAATCAACTACTGATACAACGACAGGGACGTTATCGTCGTCTGCCAGTGCTGTCTTTAACTTTTGACCAACTTAATCATATCAACAATACCCTAGGCCCTGTTAGTGGTGATTTGTTACTTCAGGCAGTGGCCAAACGACTTCTTGGTAGGGTTGGACCTTTGGATACAGTGGCTAACTTAGGGATAGATCAATTTGTGATCTTGCTAGCTACTACAATTAACCAGACAGAGATAGGGCTGATGGCGGAAACACTGATCGATGCTTTATCTTTACCCTTTAATATAGGAGAATATGAGATTGTTCTGACCCCTAAAATCGGCATTGCCTGCTTTGGTAGGGATGCCCTTGATCTAAATACCCTGATCACCCATGCGAACCGAGCCAGAGAAAATGCTGGACAAAAAGGACAGAAGGCTTACGAATTTTATATTGCCTCGATTGGTGACAAATCCCAGCAAGCCCTATGGCTAGAATTACAATTGCGCCAAGCATTGCAAAAGGATGAACTTCAAGTTCACTATCAGCCCAAAGTAAATCTGAAAACTAGAGAAATCGAGGGAGCAGAAGCCTTAATCCGTTGGTATCATCCAGAATTGGGAGCAATCTCTCCAGCTAAATTCATTCCCCTAGCCGAGAAAACTGGTTTAATTGTGCCTCTAGGAGAGTGGGTACTGCGCAAAGCCTGTACCCAAGCTAAACTCTGGCAAACTCAAGGCTTGTCCCCAGTACAAATCGCTGTAAATTTATCGGGACATCAGTTTAATCAACCCAATCTCAGTGACTCAATTTTAGCAATTCTTGAAGAAACGGAACTTGAAGCGAGATATTTGCAATTGGAATTAACCGAAAGTACCCTGATGAAGAATCCAGACCATGCGATCGCTACCTTAAAACAGTTAAAGTCCCGTGGTATTCAGATCTCCATTGATGATTTTGGAACCGGTTACTCTTCTCTGAGCTATCTGAGATTATTTCCCTTTGATGTGTTAAAAATTGACCGTTCTTTCGTTTGCCAACTTACAGAGGATGTCAAAAACGAAGCCATTACTACTGCGATTTTGCAAATGGCTCACAGTCTCAAGTTGAAGGTGGTGGCGGAAGGGGTGGAGACAGCTAGCCAACTGAAATTCTTGCGTGGTCATAAGTGTGATGAAATCCAGGGTTATTGGTTCAGTCCTCCATTATCGGCTCCAACCTTCACAGAATTGCTTAGTACTGGTAAAAGGCTTTCACTCTCTTCTCTGGGATAAATGATTGGTTGATTAATTAAACCATTATTTGTTTTTATTGTATTAAATTTTAATTAGTAAGACATTTTATAGGACTTGACAATTAATTGTCACAACTAGTTAGAGTTATTTTAAATTACTCAAAATCCTTATATAGTTTCTTATATCTTTTCTATTTTATTTTCCATATAAGCCTTTATCTCAGGGTTTATGTTAACCACTACAATTTAAATGCTATAGCGATTATCAATGGTTTGGAAGACAGACATTTTGTAGGAACACGATCTGATTGGCCTACGGCCACGCTACGCGATCGTGCCCCTACTGTTTGCCATCGAGATCAGAGCAACTATAATCAGCTGAACACTCAGCACTCCGCACTCATTAACTGAGTATTGAGCTTATATTACTTGCTCCACTTCAGTGATTTCAGGGATAAATTCCCTTAAGCGGCGCTCAATCCCCATTCTCAGGGTCATGGTAGAGCTAGGGCAAGACCCGCAGGCTCCCTGGAGTCTTAATTTAACAGTCGGACCATCTAACTCAACTAGCTCCACATTACCACCGTCAGCGATCAGGTAAGGACGCATCTCATCCAGGACTGTTTCAACATTTTCTGGAGTGAGTGCCATTGTTTCTGACATAATAATAAACCTCAGCTAAATTGTAATTTCATGATAACTATGTTAATGCTAGCTTTCTGTGAGAAATCACTGGGCTCGCGCGGGTTGCTTTGAGATTGGAGGTGCCAGAGGTACCATGCATCGTAGTTGTTAAATTCAAAGACTCTGGTATGGTATGGTGACCTTGATTTAACAGATTAACTATTGTACTATCAACTGTGGCTGTCGTGCCCGATAAATTGGGCTGCCATTAGGCTGGCTGGTTTAATCTTCAAGATTAATTAGGCTAGTAATGTTAACGAAAATCTCAGCAGTCCAACTAAACAACTACATCCAAGTCGTGAAGCTATCTATTTACCACACCCCGGAAGAAACTCCCACAGACACCTTACCAGACTGTGCGATCGCAATTGATGTCCTGCGAGCCACGACTACCATGGCGACAGCTTTAAATGCTGGTGCTGAAGCCGTTCAAGTGTTCAGTGATATCGACCAGTTAATGAAAATCAGCGAACAATGGCCTACTGACAAACGGCTAAGAGCTGGGGAAAGGGGTGGTAAAATGGTAGAGGGCTGTGATATGGGTAACTCGCCCTTGATTTGCACACCTGAGCGAGTACAGGGAAGGCGACTATTCATCAGTACCACCAACGGTACCCGTGCCTTACAGCGTGTCCAAAATTCCCCGGTAGTCCTAGCTGCCGCCTTAGTGAATCGTGTGGCAGCAGTGGAGTATTTACTGACCCACAAACCAGATACTATTTGGCTAGTGGGGTCAGGTTGGGAAGGATCCTACTCCCTAGAAGACACGGTTTGTGCTGGGGCGATTAGTCAAAGACTTATGGAAGAAACCGGAGACTCAGTGGATGACATGGCTGGTAATGATGAAGTAATTGGTGCGATCGCACTTTACTCCCAGTGGCAAGATAAATTACTAGAGATGTTCTATCACGCTAGTCACGGAAAACGCCTGCTGCGGCTCAATGGTCATGAAGATTTAAAGTATTGCGCTCAAACCGATGTATTAGACGCTTTACCGATTCAGAAAGAACCAGGGGTTTTGGTTAACAACCCAGTTAGCAGGTAACACCCACGTAACTAAAGACAGCTTTTTAGCTGTTTTAGTTTACGTACGAAATTATTTTTGATTTTTTTAGCTTTCCTCTAATTTTTGGGAATGAACTCACCAGAATTTAATTCACTTAACCAACTTTTCGAAGGACTAAGTGAAGAAGAATTAGCTCAACGATTGGGAGTGGAACCAGCAACACTCCAACAATTAAGAGAGCAACCTAATTTTCAGCAGTGGAGTCAGGATAAAGACCCAGAATCAGTTTCATGGCGATATCAAAAGCATAAGCAACGCTATATAATCAACTTATCCTTTGGATGATTCTGGTTTACTTTGTGATTGTTTTTTTTGATTAATCGTAGTTTCGTCAAATCTACTAGTAACGCTAATCAATACTAAAACTGCTTCAAAAAGCGCAGATCACTGTTGTACAACCGACGAATATCATCAATCTGGTGCAGTACCATGGCAAAACGTTCTACTCCAAAACCAGCAGCGAAACCTGTATAAATTTCAGGATCATAGCCTACAGCCTTGAGTACATTGGGGTCAACCATACCGCAACCCATCACTTCTAACCATTTTCCCTTCCACTGCACATCCACCTCTGCTGAAGGTTCAGTGAAAGGAAAATAACTGGCACGGAAACGTACTTCTAACTCTTCCCCAAACATTGCTTCCAAAAATTCCTTAAGGGTTCCTTTGAGGTCGGTAAAGGTTATCCCTTCATCCACAGCCAACAGTTCTATCTGATGGAAAACTGCCGAGTGGGTAGCATCTACCGTATCCCGTCGATAAACTCGACCAGGTGCTACAATCCGAATCGGTGGCTCATGGTTTTCCATGTAGCGAATCTGTACCGAAGAGGTATGGGTACGCAGCAAATTACCATCCGGCAAGTAGAAGGTATCTTGCATATCCCGAGCTGGATGGTCAGGGGGAGTATTAAGGGACTCAAAGTTATAGTAATCTGTCTCCATCTCTGGGCCAGTAGCAATGGTGTAGCCTAAACCAACAAAAATATCTAAGGCCCGATCAATGGTGCTATTGAGGGGGTGAATTCGACCTTGGGGAAGATATACCCCTGGCATAGTCACATCCAGGGTTTCTGAACGCAGTTTTGCCTGAATTTCAGCTGCTTTAAGGTCTTTCAGCCTCTGCTCTAGGTTCTGCTGGAGGGTTTCTTTGACAACATTTGCGATCGCACCAATCTGAGGTCGGTCTGCTGGTGCTAACTTACCCATTCCCCGCAATATCTGGGACAGTTGCCCTTTCTTGCCTAGGTAATTAATGCGCAACTGTTCCAATTGTTCCAAGGTATCAGCAGAAGCGATCGCAATGGTTGCTTCTTCTTTGAGTGTAGCTAGTTGGGTCTCAATCTCATTGAGGCTTGTCATCAGTAATTTTAGGTTGTAAGAGAAGAACCGGAAACCCCTGTCATTTATGCAGGACTGTTTCATTTTACTGAAAAAATGGTCAGGTGAGTGGGGTAGATGGTCTTAGAATATATCAATTTCAGATTAGAATCGAACAGCGACTTTTATCTTTAGCTTTAGCCTCATATCCCATGAAATTGCTGATAAGCAACGATGATGGTATCTTCGCCCTTGGTGTACGTACCCTTGCCAACACCCTCGCTGAAGCGGGGCACAATGTTACCGTAGTATGTCCTGACCGAGAGCGCTCAGCAACTGGTCACGGTTTGACCCTTCATGAGCCCATCCGTGCTGAAGTTATAGATAACATCTTCCATCCCAAGGTTACTGCTTGGTCTTGTTCTGGAACCCCTTCAGACTGTGTAAAGCTGGCTTTGTGGGCATTAATGGATAGCCCACCAGATTTAGTGCTTTCTGGGATTAACCACGGCTCTAACCTGGGTACTGATGTCCTCTACTCTGGCACTGTCTCAGCCGCTATGGAAGGGTTAATCGGAGGGATTCCCAGCATTGCCTTCAGTCTAGCCACCTACACCTCAAAGCAGTTTCAAGTAGCGGCTTCATTTGCGAAAACTCTCCTAAATCAGCTGTCAGAGCAACCTTTACCAAAAACAACATTACTCAATGTCAACGTGCCAGCTGTTAAGCTCTCAGACATAGCTGGGATTGCTATAACCCGTCAAGGGGTTCGTCGTTATATCGAGAATTTCGAGAAACGAGTTGATCCCCGAGGCAAAATCTATTACTGGTTAGCTGGTGAAGTTATTGAGGATGTTGAACAACCCGATCATATTCACTTACCTCAAGATATCCCTACTGATGTTCAGGCAATTCGGGACAACTACATTACCATCACCCCTTTACAATATAACCTCACTGATACTGCTAGGGTGTATCACTTGCAGCAGTTGAAACTGGGTCAAGATGAAGGATTTTCGCCCTAGGCTTTCCTTGTAGGGTAGAATCAAGGATCAAAGATGAAGGATGAAGGATAAAGTTTTGGAAAATTCACCTGAATTTATATTGAAAAATGATGAGATTTACTGCTTTTATACAGAAATACAAGTGACCGTTTAACCCTCAAAAATAAGGGAAAAAGCCCCCATGCTGCTACAACTTTATTCAGCGGATTTATCTAACCATTAAAGCAGGTATTGATGAGATTATTGGTAATTGTAAGACCAGTTGGCAATAGCTTAAGAAAGAAAAAGGTTAAACCAACTAGTCAACTATTTTTTTTTAATTTTACACCTTTAATTTTACACCTTTAATTTTACACCTTTAATTTTACACCTTCAACCACCGCCTCGATAGTACAGTTCAAGAAAGCGGAAAAACTTTTCACAGAGTTCTGGATCTCTTGCCCCAACGTTTATTTCTTTGGTAATTTCTGCTACAGCCTGTTTCCAGTAGGGGCGCATGCCTGGGGGGTCACTACGGTTACGATATAGCCGCTTGCTGATGATAGCATCTGCCGCATTCACCAGCTGAAAGACCTGAACAATGTAAGGAATTTTCTCACCACGCAACCCATCCGGATAACCAGTGCCATTCAGCCTCTCTTGGTGGGTACGCACTAAGAATGCAAACTCCTTCAGGAGCGGATACTGGTTACAAATCAGTTCTGAAACTTCAGGATACTCCTTAACTTTTGTCCACTCCTTTTCTGTCAGCGGTCCTGTTTTGAACAGAATCTGATCGGGAATGCTAATTTTCCCTAAACCGTGGCAATAGCACAAAAAAACCAGCTGACGCATTGCTTCTGGTTCTAAGTTTAACCAGCGCCCAAAATGCATACACATAGTTCGCAGACGATAGCACCTTAAGCCAATGGGTACGTTGCGAGCCAACTGGATTTGTTCAAGGAAATTTAGGATATCGGCGTCCCCAGAACGAAGCATCAAACTTTGAAGTTGGTTTTGATTTTAACAATTAAATTATTCCTATCTGTTAGCTTACAGATGTGAATTTTTTATGAAGCTAATTCATTTGATTAAGTCTTTGTCCCATAGTGGTACTCCTTTAGAAGTAGTTAGAGACATTGTAAAATCCACTCCTATAGCAATCCTAAATCATTGTCAGCCATGCCGCGAGTGGGGGAAACCACGGCAGTTGCTCATGGGGGAAACCCCCAAGACCGGACTGCCTCCCCAAGACCGCGCAAATCACGCTTGTAAAATCAGCAAAATCTGGGATTATTGCTGGGCAATGGTTTTAGCGATTCGGCGAGGCCGACGCTATCGCGAACACTTTGGCAAATATATTTCACGAATCATATAGGACTGCTATAGCAAGAAATAAAACTGCAATAATACTACTTATTTAAAAGTAGCTAAATCCCGATTTTGGTTAATTTTTCATGACCCTGAGTCAGTTTATTGAGTTGCGATCGCATAGTGAACTAACTCAACTAGTTTCTGACGCAATGTCTCCAGTCCAAGACGTTTACTAGCAGAAATAAACACTCCTTGAGGAAATTCTTCTTTCGCTAACGCTAGGGTATCACTATCTACTTGGTCAATTTTATTAAATACCACTAAAATCGGTCCTGGTGTAATGGGCATATCCCTTAGAATTCCCATTACAGAACGAATGTGACTAGCCCACGCTGAATGGGATAAATCCACTAAATGCAGCAAAGCATCTGCTTCTGTGACTTCTTCGAGGGTAGCCCGAAATGAATCTACTAAGGGTGGGGGTAACTCGTGAATAAACCCTACCGTATCGATCAATAGCATAGCGCCAGACTTACCCGTTACTGAGTCAACAATAGGTAAGCGTCGTGTGGTGGGGTCAAGGGTAGCAAATAACTGGTCAGCGGTATAAACCTCAGCATTGGTTAGGGTATTCAACAGGGTAGATTTGCCGGCATTTGTATAACCAACGACCGCCACTGTCGGAACATCCTGTTGCTGACGCCGCTGCCTTAACCTTGACCGATGAGCCTGTAATTGGTTTACTTCTTGTTGAAGTCGGGTAATTCGACGCTGAATGGAGCGGCGTTCGGTTTCCAGTTTGGTTTCACCCGGACCACGAGTACCAATGCCACCTCCTAAGCGGGACATCGCCTGACCCCGACCAGTAAGGCGAGGCAACATATATTCTAGTTGTGCCAGTTCCACCTGCAATTTACCAGCACGGGATTGAGCTCTTTGGGCGAAAATATCGAGAATCACTTCAGTACGGTCTACAACCCGAACACCAATTTGGGATTCTAGGTTGCGAGCTTGTGCTGGTGATAGGTCGCGGTCAAATACTACCAGATTAGCGGCTAGAGTTTGGGTAGTCAGGGCAATTTCCTCTACCTTACCGCTACCAACTACTGTTTGGGGATGGGGATGCGATCGCTTTTGCTGGATTACCCCTAATACTTCTCCACCAGCGGTTTCCACCAACCGCCCAATTTCTGCTAAGCCATCTTCAAATCGCTCTGGGCTGATTTTTTCAGTCATTAACCCTATAATCAGCACCCTATCTTGGTCAACATCAACTTGCTGAGCCACAAATTGCCGTCGAAACTCAGCTTCTAGCTCTTCGACCAATTCCTGGAAATCCTGCTTGCTCAGAATATCCAGACTCATGGGTGATGATACACTCCAATTTAGAAGTTGAGAGTCTACCTTATTGTTTCCTTCTGAGTTACTAGGAGGGAGCAAATGTGCGAGATAGGTTTCTTTGATATAACCTGTTGCTCCACCACCCCGCCTGATCATACCTGACCCAGTAATTGTAAGTACCACCAATGCATCCAATCGCTGAATTGCCATAGCCGTGAGGGTAGATTCTCTGGGGATTTCTGATTTGAGCTGAGTGGCGATACAGCGAATCCCGCACAATCGTTCAGCACCGTAACGGGGCAATTCCAGGGGAGGAATTTTGGTCTGAGTAGGGGTACCTACAGCCACACGAATCACTTGTCCCCGGCGATTGATGTAGGTGCATAGGGGCTGTTGGATGTCTGTGCTAATGGCCGCAACACGTTGAGCAAACTCCGGTGTAGTCAAATTATCGCTAGGTAAGCGTTGGTGATACAGCCGTTTTAGTTGCTTGAGCTGGCTAGGCTTAAGACCTTGAAGATTACCGTAGATAGTATCGATAGGCGCTACTGACCAGTAACCTGGTTTCCAAGACTACTCTATCTATTTTAAGACTTACCCAGTGAAACCAAAAATCCGGCTTTACTACGGTTATAGGGTGATGGGGTGGGTGACCGGTTGACTCGGTGTGGCGAGCTTGGGGTGACACCGTTAGCCAACAGGACTTACCCACCAAGACCCTTAAAACCCGGTTTCTGATAAATCAAAGATGCTTGCTTCCATGGCTTTTACCTTGTATATCAAATCCGGATAATTGTCTACATTTACGATATCTAGACAAAATCTTTTTGCCCCTGCTCCCCTCCTACCCTGCTCGCCTCACCAGGAAGTATGGTTATTCAACCGGATTTCATATTACCTTTTGCCCTAGCCAAACCTTCCCCTACCTGTAGGACTAATACTGATTCACCAGCCCGAATCAAGGTTTTACCGATTGGCACCACTGCTAGACCATTGGTATGAGCAAGATTAATCAAATTACCAGAACTATGACTACCACTGGCCAGATGAAATTCGTAGGCACCAGCTGCATCTAAACACAGTTGTCCCCACAGGTAAGTTTCCCGGCGTCCACCGGCATGTAAGTCATTAGATGCGATCGCTTTGACAAAAATTGGTTTCGAAACTTCCTCCGGTAAACCAGATAGTTTTAACAGTGCTGGTTTAACAAAGCGCCAACAACTGACTAGTGCTGAAACGGGATTCCCAGGTAGACCAAAGTACAGTACTGGACGTTTTGAACAGGAGGGAGTATTAGAAAGATCACTTTCTTCTGGGGAATTAGGCAAGGGGGAGGTAAAGGTAGCAACTGTTAGGGGTTTACCGGGTTTAACGGCAACCGAGTGGATGTGAATCTCTGCCCCGAGCTGGGCTAAGATTTTGTCTACATAGTCATAATCTCCCACTGATACACCGCCAGTAGATAGAACCATATCTGCTTGGGATATAGCGTTTGCGATCGCATTTTTTAGATCGTCTGGCTGATCGCGCACAATCCCCATAGGTATGGGTACTCCTCCCAATAGGGAGACAAAGGTAGCCAAGGCATACTGATTAGAATCCACAATTTGACCAGGTTTTAGGGGTTGGTCAGGGGTTACTAGCTCGTTGCCAGTGGAAAAAAGTGCCACCCGAGGACGCCGATACACTGTCAATTGGTTACACTGGGCTGCAGCTAAGACGGCAATTTCTGGAGCACCAAGCCTAATGCCTGGTTTCATAAGACTGGTTTGGGCTTGGTAAAAAGATGCCCGATGACGGACAAACGCTTGGGGTTGGGGAGCCTCCAAAATCACCACCTGGTTGTCCTGGAGCTTGGTGTTTTCTTGGATAACCACCGTATCAGCTCCTTTTGGCATACAACCTCCAGTAAAAATCCGTGAGGCTTGTCCCGGTTTCACTTCACATTGGGGTTGATATCCAGCAGGGATTTCTTCGACAATAGTCAAAACTACTGGTTGTTCGCGATTGCAGGATTGGACATCGCTATAATGCACGGCATACCCATCCATGGCTGAATTATCCCAGTGGGGAAAATCTAAGTTACTGGTCACTGTTGCTGCCAGAATTCTATTAGTGGCAGCGGATAGCTCTACCACCTGTGTTTCCAGCCGTGGGTCAAAGGGTTGAACCAAATTGAGAATGATTGACTCTGCTTCTTGAACTGGTAGCATTGCCTATTAAGTATCAAAGATGAACGATGCAGCACTATTGCATGAAGGACACAGTGAAGCACTTGCGCTGTGGTGGGCGTGAAATCTTCCCTAATTATCCTCTTAATCAATGGTAGGTTTTTCGCTTTCATCGGAAATTTCGATCCTGATGCGTTCATCTTGTGTTCCGACTCTTTCTATCCACGAACAACTTTTAGCTTTCATCCCGTGACTAGATCAATTATCGATAGATTACGATTAGGGTTATCCGTAGGCATTGCCAAAACCGTCACCGCTCTGGTTCGGTTATTAAACCTAGGGGCAGCAAGTGTTCTGCCTGGAGCAATTGCCCGTCGTCTCCAGCCTCAAGTCCTGCCGTTACTCTTAGATCAGGTCAGACGAGGTGTGATTCTAATTGTTGGTACTAACGGTAAAACTACCACCTCTCTACTTCTATGCACTATCCTGGAAGACCTTGGTTGGCAAGTTGCTCACAATAGTACTGGGGCAAATTTGATTAATGGCTTAGTAACAGCACTCCTAGTTCATACCAATGGCATTGGTCAGTTGGATGCTGACTACGCCCTTTTGGAAGTGGATGAAAATGTGCTGCCCTTGGTATTGCTTGATTGTCAGCCTAAATTTATTTTGGGCTTAAACCTGTTTCGTGACCAGCTGGATCGTTATGGCGAAGTGGATACCATTAGCCGTCGCTGGCAAAATGCGATCGCTCCGTTACCTCAGGAAACCGTTGTGGTTTTAAACGGCGATGACCCTACCCTTTCTTACCTCGGTCAACAGTTACCCCAGAGAGTTCTTTTCTTTGGGTTAAATGAGCCAGATCTCTATCTTGATGAAATTCCCCATGCCGTTGACTCAATTTACTGCCCCAGTTGTGGACATCCCCTGGACTATGAGGGGGTTTATCTGTCCCATCTAGGAGACTATCACTGTCCTCAATGTGGCTTTAGTAAACCTCAACTCGGAGTCAATAGTAGCCAGTGGCCACAAATATTAATTGGTATCTATAACAAATACAACACATTGGCAGCGGGATTACTAGCCATAGAGATGGGAATTGACCGGGATACCATCTACAACAGTATTAAAAGCTTTCGCGCTGCCTTTGGACGAGCAGAAGAATTAGTTGTGGATGGGAAGCGGGTTCGGATTCTGTTATCCAAAAATCCAGTAGGGATGAATGAAACGATTCGGGCTGTAAATGACTTGCAAAAACAAGGTGGAGCATCCACTAAGCTAGTGGTACTCAATGACCGAACCCCTGATGGCACAGATGTGTCTTGGATTTGGGATGTGGATACAGAGAAATTAGTGAACTCAGGGGGAACTGTAGTAGTCAGTGGCGATCGCGTTTATGATATGGCAATCCGTCTACAATACAGCCAGAATCAAGACCAGAATCAAGACCAGACTAATTGCCAATTGATTATTAAAGAAGATTTATCAGACGCGATCGCTACCGCTTTGGAACAAACTCCAGATCATGAAACCCTTCATATTTTGCCTACTTATTCTGCCATGTTGGAAGTGCGGGGAATTTTGACTGGGCGCAAAATTTTGTAGCTGTCTTTAAGGGAGTTATTATCAAGTGCTCAACGCCCTAGACTGAATGCTTTAGTTAATGGTTGTTAGGGAGATAATTGGAAATTTTATTCATTCCTGACTCATGAAAAATTCTGCCAAAATAAATCTATACCACCAGTAGAAGCAGACCCACGAAACCATGGCTCAAAGTATTGACCGGGTTGTTTTACCTCCTTCTTTCCTAGATCACACCCAACTACCAGAATCAGATGTAAGTTTTGTGTTCGCGAAGCGTGCCGTAGGCAAAAATTTTCAGGAACACCCCCAAAGCATATTGCTCACAGATTCCATTAGACCAGGTAAGAGAACAAGTTGAGGGTTGAATAACTGTAAAAAGTCATGAGCGTTATCAAACAAACCACCGAATGGTTAGAAACCAACTGGGTTAATCCCGCCTATGGAGGTTTTCTTTTAGCAGGAATTGCCATTTGTTTCTTTGGCGCTGCCACCAATACCATGGCAGGATGGCTCTATGTGATCAGTGCGATTATTTTTGCCCTACTGGTAATTGCCGCTATCTTGCCAATGCGATCGCTTAACCATCTATCAGTACGCCGACATCCGATATCACCGGTCAGTGTGGGAGACCAGTTAACCATTGAACTAGAAATCGAAAACCCCACCCTCGGACCTCAAAGCCTATTACAAATTCAGGATATGCTCCCACCAGAACTCGGAGCAATCACCAAAACACCAGTAGCTAGCATTCCAGCCCAAAGTGTCCATCGCTGGGTTTACTACCATCCCACCGCCAAACGAGGAGTCTATCGCTGGCAACAGGTACAATTGAGAACTGCCACACCCTTGGGATTATTTTGGTGCCGTCGCCGTCGATATGCTAGTGCTAGGGCAGTAGTTTATCCCACTGTACTTCCCCTTACTCGCTGTCCCCTAGTGGATGAAATTGGTAAAGAGGACAGTATGCAAGTCCAAAGCGATCGCAAATCTCAATCACTTAGCCAAGACCTTACCAAAGCACTACGACCTTACCGAGTTGGTGACCCTACCCGTCTGATTCACTGGCGCACCAGTGCTCGTTACGGTGAATTACTGGTACGGGAGTTAGAAGTATTGACTGGTTCTCAAGAAATTATCATCTGCCTCGATAGCTCCAGTCAATGGCATCCGGAAGACTTTGAACAAGCCGTTATTGCTGCTGCTTCGATGTACTCCTATGCTTGTCGGACTCAGCCAAATGTGAAATTGTGGACACCAATAACAGGGTTATTGCACGGTAACTCAGTAGTGTTAGAAGCCCTTGCTGCCACCCAAGCCGGAGTTGATGGGAAAGCTGAAGAGCAATCCTATTTGCCCCCCTATCTACCCTTGATCTGGCTGACTCAAAATCCTGTTAGTCTTAACTCCCTACCCCCTGGAAGTCGTTGCTTACTGTGGCCAAAAGATGTATCCGTGGGGAAGCCAGTCCAACAACTTAAGCGCGATAGTTTGGGAATTGTAATTAATACGACTGAGCCCCTAAAACCCCAGTTACAGCAACCGATACGATAGCAAATAAGCTGTGGAACACAACGGATTATGAACGGAGCTAAGGTCAGGTTGTTTGCAGTCTGGTCTGCTGATTTAGGGTAAAGCAGAAGGTTTTGGTATGTCTTAACACCAATTCAAGCGATCAAACCATTATCCTAAACTATGTATCGCTATCAAGAGAACCGGGAACGTGAGAACCCTGCGTCTTTAGACCGGGTCAGAAGTTACCGCAAGAATAAGGCAGCCTTTATGGTTGGTCGGTTATCGGTAAAGGGTTAAAACTTTATGATTAAGGCTGCCTTATTCTAAGGTTTCGTCTCCGGGATGAAACGGACGCGACGGGGTTTACCCCGCCGTATTCCTCCTAAGTTTTGTCTATTTCACTTCTTATCCAACGCTCAAGGAACTCTCCTACACTAGTTCCAGAATCTTTAGCTGAAAGTTGCAACCATTTCCAGGCGGTATCTGTTAAGAAAATGCCGTGTTGCTTTTTTAACTCATTATAATGCACGGGTATTCCCCTCATCCTTTTTCTGGTTTTCCGTCCTTCAGCGCTTGACATATATTAGAACCCTAAACTCTACTAATAGTAGTCTAGCAAGACAAAATAGGTGATGCCAGATGTATAAAACGATTCCGATAAAATCTACGTTTTCAGAGGAAGAAAAAGCTTTCTGGCAATTTCAATGTCAACAGGCTAACAACTTAATAAACTGCGCTATATATTATGCAAAGAGGAAGCATTATGAATGGTTGCGTGAACAAACTGAAGCTTATACTACCTACTGGCGTGACGACGTACTCAAATTCGGCTGGAAGACTTACAAGTGTGCAGTCAAGTATCCCGAGTTGGACAAAGCCCTTAAGTCGAGTCCTCACTACAAGGCTATGGCTGCTCAATCAGCTCAACAAACGTTGAAGTCTGTAGGAGAATCCCTGACTAGCTATAATCAACTAGTTGAAAAGTATTACAAAGGCGAAGTTGACAGACCAAGACTTCCTAGGTATCGCAAAAAAGGTGGATTAGCTGCTGTTACTTTTCCAAAGCAAGCTCTTACTTACAAAAAAGGGCTGTTCTATCCATCGGTTAGCAAAGAATCTAAGCCTGAACTACTTTGTAAGATAACACTAGAGCCACCGGCTTTCATCGATCCAGACTGGGTTAAAGAAGTGACTGTTCGCCCATATCTAGGGCAACTATGGATCGATTGGGTAATAGATGATGGGAAACAAGCAGTAAAGGATAACCCAAACCTTAATTACTCTCAAGCATGGAGCTTTGACCATGGTGGCGATAACTGGCTAACTGGAGTTTCAACTCATGGGAAAAGCTTGATTATTGATGGCCGGAAACTTAAATCAATGAATCAGGGGTATGCTCGTCTGGTTGCTAAGTACAAGACTGGGAAGCCTGAATCCTATTGGGACAGCAACCTTGATCGGGTACAAAGGAAGCGCAACAACCAGATGCGGGATGCAATCAATAAGGCTGCTCGATTTATTATTAATCGTTGTCTTAGTGATCGTATCGGAAATATTATCATTGGGTGGAATGAACGCCAAAAAGATTCAATAAATATAGGGAGACGAGGGAATCAAAATTTTGTAGTCATTCCCACTAAAAGGCTAATCGAAAGATTAAAGCAACTCTGCCCAGAATATGGAATCAAACTAACAGTAACTGAAGAAGCTTATAGCAGTAAGGCGTCTTTTCTGGATGAGGATTCATTACCTAGACACGGCGAAAAAACCAGTGGATGGAAACCCTCAGGTAAAAGAGTAAGACGCGGGTTATACAAAACTTCTTTTGGATATTTGGTGAATGCGGATTGTAACGGTGCCGCAAATATAGCCAAAAAAGTAGCCACACAGTTAGGTCTTGACTTGACCAAGGTGGGTAGCGGGAGTTTGACACTCCCACATCGGTACGATCTTTTTAACTCTCTAAAAAAATCATACCGAACAAGGTTGCGAAACAGCACGGGTTTACCCGTGCTGTTTCGCAACCTTGTAGAATCCCCCGTGCTTCAGCCGGGGGAGATGTCAACCCAACGATCAACAAATATCTGATTTACCTGTAAGACAGTACGATACAATTCTAAGAACTCTTTCATAACTCAATTTTACTAAATGACTACATCACCAACAGCTAATCAAGCCAGTGATAGTAAACTGGAGGCGATGCAAAACTTTGCTCAGACTTATGCTCAGCGGACTGACACTTACTTCTGTGTTGACCCAAGCGTAACGGCTGTGGTGATTGAGGGACTTGCCAAAAACAAAGAAGAACTCGGTGCTCCCTTATGCCCTTGCCGCCATTATGAAGACAAAGAAGCAGAGGTGAAAGCTACCTTCTGGAATTGCCCTTGTGTCCCAATGCGGGAACGCAAGGAGTGCCACTGTATGTTATTTTTAACCCCGGATAACGATTTTGCGGGTGATAAGCAAGAAATTTCCCTAGAGGAAATTAAAGCTGCGCGAGATAGCATGGCATGACAGCCATAGTACTACCTGAAGAATTTTGGCAGGGTGTCGATCAATTTAATCAGCAAGAGTTTTACGCCTGTCACGACACCCTTGAAGCTTTATGGATAGAAGCAGTTGAGCCCCAAAAGCGATTTTATCAAGGTATTTTACAAATATCTGTTGGCTGCTACCACCTAGGTAATCTAAACTGGCGTGGTGCAGTGGTTTTACTCGGTGAAGGGATCGGACGTCTGAGTAACTATCAGCCAGACTATGGGGGGATTGATGTCACTGAGCTACTATCTCAAAGTTTTAATCTCCTACAGGCATTGCAAAACGTCGGCTCAGAGCAAGTTGCTGATTTTGTTAGACAGTTAGAGGCGGCTGACAGCAATGATGTTGTAGTTGCTGGCGAAGGGGTTAGGGGTTTTCCAAAACTCAAGGGAGTTGATGGTTAACAAGTTAATGGTTAACCATTAGTTTTTAGCACATGCTTTGAAGGGATGAGAAACTTTGTTGGTGCCTAGTCGTCAAAACTAAAACACGTGCCTTAGAGCAAAAAGCCCATTTTATAAGCAAGCTATGGCTGGATTTGCTTAAACTAGTAGGCAGAACAGCTTATTGGTATTCGAGATCAGTCATCACACACAACAGCATGAAGTCCGACCTTAAATATACTAACCGATTAAGGCATAATCTAGGTCTAAGATTATTCTTGCCAGTTACCTTGGTAGGTGCGATCGCATTACCAACTTTCCTTAACATCCCCCAAGCACAAGCCCAAAATAAACCAAAGGCCGTAGGCCACGCTGCGCGATCAGCAGCTGATGGAAGTGCCTTGACGGTTCGCTCTGATGTCCAGGAAGCTAACTCCAAAACTGGCGTAGTCACAGCCCGTGGCAATGTCCAAATTAATTATCCCGCTCGCCAAATACAAGCAACTGCAGCCCAAGCCCAATACTTCAGCCGTGAGCGCCGTCTAGTTCTCAATGGCAATGTTTTTGTTTTGCAAGAGGGCAATAGTATTCAGGGTGAAACCATTACCTATTTGATTGATGAAGGACGCTTTGTAGCCCTGCCTCAACAGAACCAACAGGTAGAATCAATTTACATCGTTACAGACTCAGACAGCACCACATCACCGGCTCCAGGGCTTCCCTAGCTAAATCAACCCCTACCATCAGCCATTATGGCTTAAAAACTAGATCTTAATTGATAGAATAGCCTGCAACCACTTCTGGTCATTTCCTGGTCATTGGTCAAGTCCTAAGGATATAAGGATTATGGACTATTGACTAATGACTGATTAAAGGTGCTATCTGTGAAAATATTATTAGATAATATCCATAAGTCCTATGGTAGGCGCAGTGTTGTCAGTCGCGTTAATCTTTCCGTTTCCCAAGGAGAAGTTGTAGGGTTGCTTGGTCCTAATGGTGCTGGTAAAACTACAACCTTTTACATTGCCACTGGTCTAGAAAAACCCAATCTGGGTACGGTTTGGCTAGATGATCAAGATATCACTGCCATGCCGATCAATCGGCGAGCCCAGCTAGGTATTGGTTATCTGGCTCAGGAAGCGAGTATCTTCCGCCACCTTAGTGTTCGGGACAATATTCAATTAGTCTTAGAACAAACTGGTGTGCCTCGTAGTGAGTGGCGATTAAGAATGCATTACTTACTCCAAGAGTTTCGTTTGGAAAAAGTTGCCAATACCTTAGGTAATCAAGTGTCTGGAGGAGAGAGACGTCGAACAGAACTGGCAAGAGCGTTAGCTGTTGGTTCACTTGGACCGAAGTTCTTATTCTTGGATGAGCCATTTGCTGGTGTCGATCCCATTGCTGTCTCAGAGATTCAAAAAATTATGGCTCGATTACGCGATCGCCAAATGGGAATTCTGGTGACTGACCACAATGTAAGAGAAACCCTAGCGATTACTGACCGCGCCTACATTATGCGAGAAGGACAAATCCTGGCTGCCGGAAGTGCTGAAGAACTTTATGATAATCCTCTAGTACGTAAGTATTACTTAGGGACAGGGTTTCAACGATAAAAAAAGCTATTAAAAATTAATTTAGTGATTAGCAAATCATGAAATTTGGTAAATCCAAGTCCATCATTGCACTAATGCCTGGCTTATCAGTGATGGATCGCTACATCGTATTTGAGCTAATCCCACCATTGCTGTTTGGTATAGGTGCTTTTTCATCACTGGGTGTAGCTATTGGAACCCTATTTGAGTTGGTTCGCAAAGTTACTGAAGCAGGATTACCACTGGGAATTGCACTTCAAGTGCTACTGTTGCAGATACCCCAGTTTATTTCCTATGCTTTACCAATGTCGATGCTCCTAGCTGCTCTGATGGCATACTCTCGCCTCAGCAGCGATAGTGAGTTGATTGCCATGCGCAGCTTTGGGGTAAGCATCTACCGACTCGTAATACCTGCTGTAGTGGTGAGTTTGCTCGTTACAAGTCTGACATTTGTATTTAATGAATTAGTGGTTCCTGCGGCTAACTACCAGTCCAAAATCACCTTAGACAAAGCGCTCAAAAAAGAAAGACCATCCTTTCAGGAAAGGAACATATTTTATCCCGAATATCAAAAAGTAAAGCTACCCAATGGCAAAAAAGTCAACAAAATTAAGCGTTGGTTCTACGCCGAGGAATTTGATGGTAAGCAGATGAGAGGCTTGACAATTTTAGACTTTTCTCACACCGGTCTGGAACAAATTGTTACCTCTGAGTCTGCCGTTTGGAACCCCACTGAAAATCTATGGGATTTTTTAGATGGGACTATTTATATTATATCTCCCGATGCTTCTTACCGCAATATCCTAAGATTTCAAAAACAAAAGCTACAACTTCCTAGAACACCTTTGGATTTGGCAAAAAAAAATCGTGACTATGGTGAAATGAACATTGCTCAGTCTCTAGAGCGTTTGGAGGTATTACGCCATAGTGGTAATGCTAAAAAAATCCGTAAACTTAGGATCAGAATTCAACAAAAAATATCTTTTCCCTTTGTTTGTCTAGTTTTTGGTTTAGTGGGAGCCTCCTTGGGAACTCGTCCTCAACGTACAGGTAAAGCAACCAGTTTCGGCATTAGTGTTTTAGTGATTTTTTCTTACTACTTATTAGGGTTTATAACGAATGCCCTAGGTCTAGTTAACATTTTCTCTCCTTTGATGGCAGCCTGGTTGCCTAATTTATTTGGACTAGGTGCGGGAGGATTGTTGTTATATAGGGCTGCCCGATAGATAGGCCCGATAGATAGGCAGTTATTGTTGCTAATTGTAAACCATTATCCGTTGATTAGAGGCTAGCATCAAGTTACAGCGAAGCTGAAATGTCTAACATCGTTGAAACGTGCCATGTCTTTTCGTAATCAACCTCCTGCTTACCTCCGCTATTGGAAAGCTCAACTACAACCTTTGGGACGACCAGCATTTTGGGGAGCAGCTGTCTTGTTATCCCTAATGTTGTGGTTTCTCCGGGAATACTGGAACCGTCCAGAATTGTTAAGGGCAATTGGGATCAATCAAGTGGCTGAAACTGATACTCCCACCTTTGAAGCAACCCTGTCTTCTGAAGATGATGAACTAGCGGCAACGTTGGCTGATATTGATAATTCTGCCGTGCTATTAGCAGAGCTCCAAGCCCTAAGTGCTATATCAGTACCACCACAGCAAACCAAGAAAGCCAAAAAGTCTAAAACCAAAAATTCAGAAGGGTTATTTACTAAAGTTATTCAGCAAACCAAAGCTAACTCCCAAGCAAAATCACCTTTGCTAACCCCAAACCTCCAACCTCAGCAGTCCTCAAAAGCCAGAAATCCCTTTGCTAAATCTACAAACGATTTGTTTAATATCCCTCCCGTTCCTGGGAGTGGCTTACTGACCAATCCTAACTCTGTTAATCAGAGATCTTTATCCTCAAGCACACTGAACCAGACTAATTCTGTCTTGGGCTTGGGTTCCCTCAATTCTCTCTACACTAATCCAGCCGATTTACCAGTCAGCCCTTTACAGGAAGCTTTGAATAGGCTTAATGCTGCTAAGTCTAATACCGGTAATAGCAAAGCTCAGCTACCTGCTAACATATTGCCTTCAAATATCTCCTATGGAAACAGGGCAGTTCAGCAACAAGGGAACTCAGGAATTCAGGAAATTAAAGCTAGGGGGGAAATACCGTTGAGGGCAACTGGGAATCAAGCATTACCGACTCCCTCCTATCCAGGACAAATTACCTATCCTGGAGCAATAAGACCAGGTGTAACCGGTAACAGGACTTTCTCGACCACACCGACAACCGCTCTTTCTTCGGGACAAATTAATTATCCTGGAGTCAATTTACCTCGAACAAGGAACGATAGAACTTTTCCGACAACACCTACAGTTCCTCTCAATTCCAACACCTACTCTACTCCATTCCGGCAAGCTACCGGTGTACCAACGGCAGCACCGCTTACACCAGTAGCACCGCAAGAAACTAGTAAATTGGGGCAATTTTCTACCCAGTCTACTAGTCAAAATCAGTTTTTCAATCAGCCTCGCTTAAAGTCTAAGCTTGAACCAAGTCAACTGAGGCGACCTAAAATTATCATTCCCAATCGTTGACAGTCCCCGGTATCCCATACGCGGGGATTCTCCCTTCATAGATCTTGGTTAATCGACTCGCCCTAACCTGACAGGTTGACAGCAACCAAGGGCTTAGGGCAAATCTTCCCAAGGATTGCCCTTAAATGCAGACTTGCACGTTCGGTTCATCGACCCAGTTTCTGGCATGGCCTGTCGTAACAAGTTTGTTCAAAACCTCTGTTGATCGGGTTACCAACTTAAGACACTCAAGTGTCAACTAAAATATTTAATGATTGCCTCAGCAAACTCAGAGCACTTCAACGGAGGTTCTACGGGTGGAGTCATCATCCGGGCTAGGTCATAAGTAACTTCCCGGTTAGCGATCGCATCTGATATTCCCTTCTTAATCAAATCAGCAGCTTCTTGCCAACCCATATACTCTAGCATCATCACTGCTGATAAAATCACAGAGCCTGGATTGACCCGGTCTAGACCCGCATGTTTGGGAGCTGTGCCATGGGTGGCTTCAAAAATCGCACACGTGTCACCAATATTCGCCCCTGGACCCATACCTAATCCACCAACCATAGCAGCAGCAGCATCGGATAGGTAATCACCATTAAGATTCATCGTAGCCAGAATAGAGTATTCTGCTGGTCGAGTCTGGATTTGTTGGAAAATGCTGTCCGCAATCCGGTCATTGACCATCACCTTATCTTGCCATTGACCTTGCCCATGGGTGTCCCAAATCGAATTAAGGACATTTTCCACTTCCTGGATCACTTTCCCCTGTTTTTCTGGGGTCAAGGCATCATAACCCGGTTCAATCGCGCGAGCATTCTCTTCCAGGCTAATGTCAGGATTTTGCTCCTTGTTGCTCACAATCCAAGATTCCCGTTCAGTTATACATTCTGCTCGAAACTCTGTGATTGCTAGTTCATAACCCCAGTCCCGGAACGCGCCTTCGGTGTACTTCATAATATTGCCCTTATGTACCAAAGTCACCATCTGCTTAGGCTTAGGTAGCCTGAGGGCATGTTGGATGGCGCGGCGCACTAAACGCTGGGACCCAGTTTTACTGATGGGTTTAATGCCAATACCAGCATCTAAGGGAATCTGTTTTTTGCCATGTTCTGGAGTCGCTGGGATTAGATCCTGATTGAGTAAAGTAATCAATTTTTCAGCAACTTCGCTTCCTTTGGGCCATTCAATACCCAAGTAGATATCTTCTGTATTTTCCCGATAGACAATCACATCCAGTTTCTCTGGAGTTTTGTGGGGAGAGGGGGTTCCTGGGTAGTATTTACAGGGACGCACACAGGCATAGAGGTCATTAATTTGCCGCAGGGCAACATTGAGAGAGCGTATACCACCACCCACAGGAGTTGTCAAGGGTCCTTTGATAGCAATGCCGTATTCTTTGATAGCATTGAGGGTGTCTTGGGGTAAATACTGATAAGTACCGTACTTTTCGCAAGCTTCGTCACCCGCGTAGATTTTAAACCAGTTGATGCTGCGATCGGCACCATAGGCGTATTGGACTGCTGCATCAATTACCTTCTGAGCAGCTGGCCAGATATCGACGCCAGTACCATCTCCGCGAATAAACGGAATAATTGGGTTGTCAGGAACAATGGGTTGACCATCCTTGTAGGTAATCGCAGAACCAGTCTGGCAAGGGGAGATTTTCTCGTACATAAAGTAGTTTTAATGAATTTAAGATGGAAGTTGGCAATAGACCTATAGTCAGAAAACTAGCAGATCTCCTGCACTGGGCTTGAGACATTAAGCTTTTTTGCTGATCAACCCCAGCTAGATGGTAGTTGAGGTAAAGTCTATCCATAGGGGGATGGCAAAAAGTCTACCCTTGTTAATCTTCTCATTAAGATGATTACTACTTTACAGGGCAAGAGTCGCAGAAAGAGCAGGTAGTTGTTGAGCTTTCTTCCCGAAAATTCCCATTTCTGGGTATTAGCATGAGTGAACGTAGTTCAAGTTCAAAGCTTTGATGAAGTTATTACACCATGGCTCAACTGTTTGAAATCAGCCTTTATGCTGAAATAGGGGTTCTATAGCTTAAGTTCTCCTGTAATAGGAAGGTGTTCAACTGTTTTACAACAGTCAGCCAAGGCTGCTTTGTGCAGCGCCATCGCTCCTAAAAAATTGCTTGGGTGATGTGTCAATAGTTAGGGCTTCAACACCGAAACTTACAGTGTTACTAGCATAGATGCTGCCTATGGTCAATTGAATTCCAATCAAAAGATATGGTGTATTGTTTGTCTGAGTGGGCTTTTCACAGACTTCCAGCCAGATGGCAGCAGCATCAATTCATGACCAATTGGCAGGAGTGTTTGTAGAAAAGGTGGCTCCAGAAAGAATATGAAAAAGATTTTAGTTGTTGACGATGATAAAACCCTGCTAACTCTTTTGAAGCGCTACCTGGAACATCGAGGATACCAGGTAGAACAAGTGTGTTCGGGAACTGAAGCCTTGGAAGCTTGTCTCAAAAATCCCCCTGATCTGGTAGTTTCTGATGTTTTAATGCCTGAGATGGATGGTCTAGAGTTTTGCCGTCGTCTGAGAAATATTCCTAATGGTAGGCTGATGCCATTTATTTTTTTATCTAGCAAATCAGAATTAGAAGACCGTATTAATGGTCATTCTATGGGAGCAGATGATTATTTAACTAAACCAGTTGCGCCTAGAGAACTAGAGGCAAAAATCGAAGCACTGCTAGAGCGCTCGCACCGTATCCATGCTGAAATTATTCGGTTGATCCAAGGTAGGCCAGATCCTGGCCATCTAGCTAACCAATTCTCAACAGCTGTTGGTGTTGAGAATTCTAAGACTTTTGCTCAGATAGGAGCAAAACCTCAACCTCTACCCTTGACACCAGCAGAAGAAAGAGTATTTTGGCAAGTTATTCAGGGGTTAACCAACAAAGAAATAAGCGATCGCCTATTTATCAGCCCTCGTACTGTTCAGACTCATCTAAGTAGTATACTCCATAAGTTGAAACTACATAATCGTAGCCAATTGGTGCGCTTTGCCTATGAGCAGGGATACAAACGTCCCAAGGAGTAGACATGGGGCGAAATCGGGTTTATTGGTCAATCTTCGATTTTGACGGAGCTGCCTTGTATATATACTTCCAACAGACATCAACTGACCTTTTATTCTACTATCAGCTATCACCCAAAGCGCCAGTATCCTGACTTCTGACTGACCACAAGCTAACCCCTTAAAGTATAAGCTATCAGCTTTCAACTTCTTCCGCAACCAGTTTTCGGTCTACTCAGCAATTCTCATTTTGGTAAATAGGTGTTGAAATTGACAAAATTCCTGTACTGTATTTATATCCGGATGACCAAAGAGAGTTGAAGTCACACCAGACCACCAGGGTTGTTCGACACAATAGTGAGTTATGTGCGCTAGTGGCTGAAATCCCTGACAGATGAGCGCAAAGGGAAGAACAAGCTCCCTTAACATGGAAGATGCAGCCTGCCAGTGCGAAAGGAAGTGTTTTTTACACAAACCCCTTCATTTCTGGTAAACCATCGTCAGAAAGCAAAGGGTTCAGCAATGCTCAAAGTCTATTTGGGGTGGAGCAGATACCGAGTGACAATCAGATTCGAGCCTTACAAGGGCTCAGCTAAGGGGGAAGACTTTTTGGCAATATTTGAAAAGATGGTGCGAGTGGTGGAAACCGAGAGGGAGAAGTTCCGAGGGTTTTCGGGCAAGTTATTGATGCCAATGGATGGCAGAGAATATTAATGTTCGCACAAAATTCACTGTACAAACTGTTCAACAAGGAACCCTTAAACTAGGCAATACCTGCTAAATTCACGGAGTGGTGACCCCAGTGATAGCGTGTCCCGGTCATACCCAGGTGATTCCCCTGATGCCAGAGTTTATCATGCCCCAAGTTGATTGGGTATTGATACCTCTGAAATTATGGAACACACTGACACATCTTGTGGTAGGCTCACCGTGTTTTGTTACGATGCTGGTATGAGTAGCAACATTGAAGCACTGGGAATCGAAGAGAATCGCCTCAGTTATGGAAAAAATATTCTGGTGTCGTGGAATTGTTAACTTGAATCGTGCTTGCTCCCCTTTTTCAAAGAAGTAAGAAGAGGATTTGACACTCCCCGCCCTAGAAGGACGGGGATTCTTCAATCAACGATTCAGCGTGGCTCTTTCAGGCCGGAACCAGAAAGAGTAGAGGCCAAATCTCCTGAAGCGTTCGGGTTTACAACCCAAGTTCCGACGTGCCCCGTCGTACTTATAGCTCTATTTCGGATATTGATGGCGGCATTATGATCTCTATCAAGCTCGCATCCACACTTACAGGTATGAGTTCGAGTTGATAGGGATTTCTTTACGACTTCGCCACAATCGGAGCAGTTTTGACTGGTATAGGCGGGATTTACTGCAACAGTTATCCGACCGAATTTAGTCCCAAAGTGCTCCAACCATTTCCTGAATTGATACCAACCTGCATCATTGATGGACTTGGCAAGACAGTGGTTTTTAACCAGATTCTTAACCCTTAAGTCTTCGTAGGCGACCAAATCGTTAGATTCGGCGAAGCCGACGCTACGCGAACGGATTACGCAACGTGCAAGTCTCTTTGCATGTTCCTCACGCTGCCTACTTATTTTAAGGTGCTGCCTGCCTAATCTATTAACTGCTTTCTTTCGGTTGGAAGAGCCTTTCTTTTTCCGGGAAACCCGGCGTTGATGAAACTTTAATTGCTTTTCTCCTTTGCGATAAAATCGAGGATTGGGTTGAGAATGACCATCAGAATCTGTATAAAACTCTTTGAGTCCTACATCCAGGCCAATAGTCTTACCTGTCGAACCTATTTCCTCTTTCGCGCTAACAGCAACACAGAATTGAATGTAGTACCCGTCAGCCCGCTTGACTATCCGAACCCGGTTAATTTGTTTCTTATCAAAACGCCATAAGTCCCATGTACCCTTGAGTTTGAGCTTTCCGATTCCCTTCTTGTCCGTAAACGTTATCGATTTCTTGTCAGGGGATAATTTCCATCCTGACTTCTTGTATTCGAGAGAGCGAGCACGTTTCTGGAATTTAGGAAAACCCTTTTTACCTGAGACTTTTTTCTTGCAGTTATCTATAGAAGCGAACAATCGATGACCATGCCCTCTCGGATGCAGCCTGACGGGCAGTAGAGTTTAGTTCATTGGCAAAAGGGAATTCCTTGGCAAGAATTTTAGAATACCTACTAAGGTCACTTTTCGAAGTCCCTTTATTGTCTAACCACAAACGAATGCAGCTATTCCTGATGAACTTAACTGTCCGGATAGCCTCATCTATAGCTGAATATTGAGACTTTTTCCCTTTGGCTTTAAACTCTAATATGATCATTGACCTTGACCAACGGTCACGCTATGCAAACGGTCACGCTACGCGAACGAATCTCGACCTCCTTCGATATATATTTATACTAACAGGTTTGTATAAAACTGTCAAACCTGAGTACAAAAAAAAAAGCCGTCCTAGAAGGACGGGGCTTTAAACCCAGAATTTTTGGTAAATTGTGAAGGAACAATGAGTGAGCAATTTTTTGCATATGTTTTCGCAATCGGATTTACATCACCCGTATGTATAATATTATTGGTAAGTAAACTGCCCTACTTACTAAAATCCAAGACTTACCTGGTAGCAGAGCTTATAAAATCTGTCAAACCCCCTGACTCTCCTGGTGAAAAATCCAATCAATATGGTAGACGGTAAAGTAGAAATCAGCTCCTTCGGGGCGAGGGAAGTAGCCTTGGTAGTAGATAAACCTACTACAGGAGTAAATCCTTTTAACTCAAGGTTGTCTGCCTGACGCACTCAGAACTATTTTCAAGTGAGATGACTGGAATCTACACTGCCGATGAATTACAACAGCTGATGACCCAGGAGTCAGAGCGATGGCGACCACTGGTATTTACTAATGGGTGTTTTGATATACTACACATTGGTCATGTGCGTTACTTAAAGATTGCCAAATCCTTGGGTTCAGCTCTAGTAGTCGGGCTAAATAGTGATCAATCAGTAAACCGCATTAAACCATCACAGCCAGGATATCCTTCCCGACCACTGGTTCCTGAAATACAGAGGGCAGAAATTCTGGCAACTCTCAAACCCGTAGATGGGGTAGTGATTTTTGCTGAAACCACAGCTAATCGTTTAATTGAAGCACTGCAACCAGAGGTTTACGTTAAAGGGGGTGACTACAGTCTATCCACTTTACCAGAAGCCCAAATTGTTCAATCCTACGGGGGACGGATTGAGTTAGTCCAGGTTGAATTTCCTACCTCCACTACTCAAATCATTAACCGCATTCTTCAGGCTCGATAAGCACGTGAGAATAGAGAATCGTTAAAATTTGGTAAATTTTTGTGGGTGTAAATTGATTCTTTGTCAATTTTGGAAAAAACTTTTCATACCCTCGGATGTTGTCTCAGACTCGCTGGTGTATCCCTATATACTTCAGTATATGCACGCTACATTAGGCATAATAGCAGGCTTACATTAGGTACTAAGCACGCTTACACACTTAACCATTAACCATTAAACCAACACCTAACCCCCAACCCCTAACAATTAACCTGCAAGTTAATTGTTCAAGCAGCGATTAGAGTGAAGCACCGCTAGACACAATTCACGGACTACGATCGCACCAATTTTGGCACAAGTTGTTCATCGTAAAAGGTTTAAGGTTAGACAATTATAAGCTGGAAGGTTGTATACAAGCGGTTCCTTGCCGTAGTCTAGGTTAAAAGCATGAACTTGCTTGACTCTCGACTTTAAAACCTATCACATTCAATCTTCTTGAGTGCAACCTCAAACCCTACCCTTCATGAGCGATCAAACGGCCCGGTTACCAGCAGAAGTCTCTAACACAGTTGCCGAACTCCAGCGCCAGCTAAAGTCTAGTTCTGAAAAAAAACAACAGGCTTTGATTCAGGAACTTGCCAACACTGGCACTGCCGGGTTAGACGTGTTAATGGAATTTTTACAGGAGCAACATGCCAACCCGACTATCCTCAGTGCTGGTTTTGCCTATCAAGCCCTCCATCAAGCCAATATGCCCAAAACCAATGAATTTTTGCAAACCTATTTTCCTACTGGGGTTGTACCCCTACGTTCTGAAGCAGGCATTGATTACACACCCGTGCAACAGCTGTTAGTTAAACAAGATTTTCTCGCAGCTGACCGTCTTACTCTCGAAAAACTCTGTGAGTTAGCAGGAGCTGCTGCTCTACAGAGAAGATGGCTGTATTTTTCCGAAGTAGACAATTTCCCGATTACAGATTTGCAAACTATTGATATCTTGTGGTTTATTCACTCTCAAGGCAAATTTGGATTTTCTGTGCAGCGGGAGCTTTGGTTGTCTTTGGGCAAGAACTGGGAAAAACTTTGGCCAAAAATTGGTTGGAAAACTGGCAATCGCTGGACCCGATATCCCCATGAGTTTATCTGGGATCTCAGTGCACCAAAAGGTCATTTGCCTCTTTCCAATCAGCTCAGAGGTGTTCGGGTATTTTCCTCTTTGCTTTCTCATCCAGCTTGGTCTACTCGGATATGACTACCATAAGGGGTCAGGAAGGAAAAAACCACAAAAATGCTTCTGATACCAAAAAAAATGGCATGATTTAAGCATTTATTTTCCTGAGAATTTGTTTACTTCACTACTCTATCTGGGAACCTTAAGTGTTGTGGGTAGTACTACAGTAGCCAGTAGACTGTGGTGCTACCAAAAGTAAGCATGGGAAATGGGTTGGTTATGGCAAAAGAAAATCAACTTTTTTGTACTCTGGATGGTTTGACTCCTAAAGAACGGGAAAAAAAACGACTGAAAACTCTTCGGGATTTAGGTCTACTCGAAGCAGAAACAGTACCAGTTTTCGACGAGGCAACTCAAACTACTGCCAGATTTTTAGATGTGCCTATCTGCATTTTAGGCTTTATGGTACAAACCCAACAGCACATCAAATCAGCTGTGGGATTATCTAGAATCGGTCTAATGAATCGAGTGGCACAGTCCCGTCAGTTGCCCCGTAGTGAATGCTTTTGTAGCTATGTAGTAGATAGTCATCAAATGTTGGCGATTAATGATACAGTCGCCAACCCTGTCTTTGCTAGTAGTGTACTGGTTCACCACTACGGTATCCGTTCTTACTTAGGTGCACCACTGTTAACTGCTGACGGAGAGTGTTTAGGTACTCTAGCAGTTATGGATTTAGTACCTCGCAATTTTACCACCAAAGATTATGAGTTTTTGGCAATTACCGCTCGTTGGAGTCTCAGTGAATTTGAGCGGAATCATTTTTTGAAAAAAGAGCGTGACCGGTTTGTTAAATGGCTACCTAACTCTTCCACAGAGGCTCAGCACTCTAAGGAAATGGAGTATGAACGGGAAACTTCTAGCCCTAAGAATTTATCTCTAGATGGGATGGCTGGTTTTAACTCAGTTCACACTATTAAGTACAAATTACTAACTCAGCTTACACAAGAATTGCGCACACCTCTAACATCGATTATGGGAATGGCTAGTGTATTAAGTCGCCAAGTTTATGGGTCTTTGACTGATAAACAAAAAGAATATCTAGAAATTGTTTATTGCAGTGGTCGTCAGCTGGTCTTGATGGTTGATGAAATCCTTTGCTTGGGGATTTTTGAGGAAAACAGCGAACAACTAAATTTAACTGCTGTAGATATTGAAATGCTCTGTCAACAAGCAATGAACAATTTAGCACAGATAGCGCAGCAACATCGACAAAAGTTGCATCTATCTGTAGAGCCAGGTAATCGTATCTGGTTTCTGGATAAAGAAAAGGTGCGACAAATGCTATATTACCTTATATTCAGTGTTATCTACTCGGCTGAGGCAGGGGGTGAAGTACGCATCCATGTCTCTCGAAAAACTGATTTGGAGAGGGCTAATGTCGTGTCTTTGAAAATCGCGGTTTGGGTTTCTCACCCCTGGCTCGGAGATGGTCTACCTCAAATGTACGGACAAATTTCTGAGTTACCGTTACAATCCCCCTCAGCAGCAGCAGCGGTTGCTAATGCTTTAGAAACCCCATTCATCACTGAACCACTAGGAATAAGTGAACTACCTTCGAGTTCAAACTTCCTCTGTGACAATCAGTTTTTATCCAGTTCTTTTGAGCCAGAAACCAGTAGTTGGGGTTCTGAATCGGAAAAAACACCTCAGAATAGTGAATCTCGTGAAAGTTTAGGCCTATTACTAAGCTGCCATTTAGCTAAACGCCATAGAGGAAAAATTTCTGTTCAAGGTATGCCAGAGTTAGGGTATCGCTACGTGATTACTTTACCTAAATTAGAGTCTTCTGATCAAAACTGTTAAACCACTGTTTCAATTCATTGACTGATATGTTAAACTAATATGGGCAACATTACTGTCAAGGTTATATACCCAGCAAACATAGACCGTATCTATCAAAAAAACTCATAAATAGAAGACTAACGGCTGATAAGGGTTGCTGAGTTAATAAATTGTTTAATTTTGCTTAGTATTTCTGAAGTGGTCGATAGCAAAAGTACTAAAGACCCCCTGAAAACGCCAGCTTTTCGGGAAGCGTCGAAAAGTTTTTTAGTATTTGGTGAATGAATCGTGATCTATAATCAAAGACTATAGATGGGGTGGGTTCAAATAAAAAATAGACAATGAATTCAGCATGGGCTAAGTTTACTCTTTCAAATTTACAGCTGTATCGGTGGCGAGGCACTAGCTATTTGTATCGTCTGGTAGGACTCCTAGATTCTTGGCGTCAGAGTAGCTTGCTCCTACAGTGCTCTGACCCAATAGGAGCGATGATAGTTGCTCTGGTGTTCGGTTTAGCTCCTTTTGTCTCCAATGCTCTAGTAGGCATCTTGTTAATGGCAAGTGCAGGGTTCTGGGTATTGCTAACCTTATCCGATGATATAGGAAAGCCGAAGGTAAGCCCCATTCATCTTTTAGTTTTTTTGTACTGGAGTGTTGCCACTATAGCCACCGCACTCTCTCCGGTGAAAGGGGCTGCCTCTAGTGGTTTGGTGAAATTAACCCTTTATTTGTTGTTTTTTGCCCTGATGGCAAGGGTATTGCGTTCCGGTCCGCTTCGTAGCTGGATTATTACCCTGTTTCTCCATATATCACTAATTGTCAGTATTTACGGCTTGCGACAGTGGTTTTTTGGGGCTGAAGCATTAGCTACCTGGGTAGACCCCACTTCAGCAGCAGCAAAACTGACACGGGTCTATAGTTATCTGGGCAACCCGAATTTACTAGCTGGTTATCTGATCCCAGCAGTATCATTGAGTTTGGCAGCAGTATTTGTCTGGCAGGGTTTGCTCCCTAAAGCCTTAGCACTGACGATGGTGGTCGTGAATTCAGTTTGTCTAGTGCTAACCTTTAGTCGGGGTGGATGGATTGGTTTTGTTGTTTGTATTTTCGTCTTCTTGATCCTGCTGGTGTATTGGTACAGTGTACAGTTGCCCCCTAAATTACGCCCTTGGGCAATGCCAGCCTTATTAACCAGTTGTGCTGGGGTTATGCTTCTCGCAGTCATGTTTGTTCCAGCTATACGCGATCGCATTGCTAGTATTTTTGTTGGTCGGGAAGATAGTAGTAACAACTTCCGCATGAATGTTTGGTCTGCTGTGGTGGATATGATTCGTCACCGACCTATCATTGGCATTGGTCCAGGTAACAACGCCTTCAACAAAATCTATCCCCTTTTCCAACGCCCCAAATATACCGCCCTCAGTGCCTATTCCATTTTCCTAGAAACTGCAGTAGAAATGGGTTTGATCGGGATGTTATGTTTCCTTTGGTTGTTGATGGTCACTATAAACCAAGGTATGCAACAACTAAGTCGTCTGAGAAATTTAGCTAACCGTCAGGGATTTTGGCTGATGGGAGCCATTGCTACCATGTCAGGAATGCTTGCCCATGGTCTGGTAGATACCGTTTGGTACCGTCCTCAAGTGCAGACCTTATGGTGGCTAGTCGTTGCCATTATTGCCAGTTTCTATGTCAATCCGAATTCTGAGTCCTCAAAAGTTTAAAGTTTGTAGGTTGCTTTGCAGGTTTGAGGTTACAAGTTACCAAGTTACAGGTTGTTAGTTTTTTAATGTTGACCAAACAACCTTGGTCAAAAGGCCACGCGTGCGCGTTCAACCTTCAATAACGTTTGAGAGCCCTTGCCATATCTCGCTGATCCTGACGCCTCTTGATCGTCTCGCGCTTATCATGGAGCTTTTTCCCTCTGCCCAAACCAATGCTGACTTTAACTAAGCCGCGCTTCAAATAAATCTTTAAGGGGACAAGGGTTAAACCTTGCTGTTCTAATTTACCGGTGAGCTTATTGATTTCCTTACGGTGCAGCAGTAGTTTTCGGCTGCGACGGGGGTCATGATTAAAATATTCGTTAATATTTTGGTACGGAGAAATATGGACATTGAGCAGCCACGCTTCTCCACCACGAATCAACCCATAGCCATCCCGCAAGTTGACCTTGCCAACTCGGATAGACTTCACCTCCGTTCCCTTTAACTCAATCCCCGCCTCGTAAGTCTCTAAAATTTGGTAGAGAAAACGAGCTTGTCGATTATCACTAATAACTTTATAACTTTCACCTTTATCACTCATAGTCTTGCCACTCCCACAAGCTTGCAGTTATTTAACTGTAGCGCCTGAGGTTAGAACTGGCGACAACGGGAAACTATTAACTTTTATGAAGATATTGAGATTTACCTGGAAAACTGTAAAAATAGATACATAAACAAGAAAAACGTTCATCTTTTCATGACTTAACCATAGGTGATCAAGCTTCATGGAGAGACGGAAGTAAGGATAAATCCTGAAGGAACGCGCCTCTTATCACTACACTCACATTATGAGGCGAAGACTATGAAACTTTATTATCGCGGTGTTAGCTACCAATACCATCCTTGCAAAGTTTCCACCACAGCAGTTGACTTTGTTGGCAAGTACCGGGGACTGAATTACCGGTTGGGTAGTGCCCATGGTTTACCACTTGTGCAAGACAAAGTCAACCTCAAATATCGTGGCGTTTCTTATTAACTCAATATCTGACAACCCAGCGGGATAGAGAAGTACTAGATACAGAAGTACTAAATGCACCCTGACTAATTCCCTCAGCCACAAACAGAGGATATTCTCTGTTTGTGGCTGAGGTTTTTTTTGTGTTGATATCAGTTTTTGCAGATTTATGATATAAATATTTATGATAGTTAACATAAAATAACAATAGATTACCTAGAGGCAGGAAAAATTAACTATGGGACTCTTTAATTTGTTAAACTCTCAGACCAAGTACGTTGATGAGGACAGCCAGGACATGGCACAGTCCATAGAAGCTAACCAGTCCCAAGAGTATTTCTTGGACACAGATGAAGCCAAAACAATGGGAAACATTGACTACATGCGCAGCAGCGTTAAGGTCAAGAAATCCTATCCCAAGACCAAAACTGCTGTTTTAAGGGGTGAAGTGGTAGAGCAGATCTCTGCTACGGATAAAGTCACCCTTTCCCAAAATCAGACACCTATGGCCACGTCTGAGCCTGGTTCCCAGTCTGGAGCTACATCCGAGTCTGGAGCTACATCAGGACAAAACGGTCAGGTAAGCTCTCAACGCCGTCGCCCTGACTCCAGCCTGGATCCTTTCCTCAAAATGGCTCAGGATCTAAAAAAGGGTTAATTCAGTGCTTTGTAGATTGACTCCCATTCTACAAGGCATGATCAAATCTTAACTGCACCAGTGGTAAATTTGATTTTTAGATAATCCTCTTCCATCTTGGCTCCTGAAGGTTTTAGGGCTGCTAAAGCTTGGGGGAGGACTAAATTGCGCCGATGGTTACCAATGCGAACATTCAATTCATCTCCTGTTTGAGTCAGCTGTATTTTGTCTTTGGGTATACCAGGTAGGTAGAGTTCTAGGCTGTACTCATTTTTCTGCTGTATTACTCTAATGGTGTTTTCTTGGTAATACACTTGAGTGGGATCTTCTGAAGCATACAGGGTTTCTTTGAGACGCTCCAACGCCTCAATACCGCACATCTCTTGGGAATAGAGGGGAACTTCTTTAATGGGTAAAGGGCGGAAATTGTCGTGAATTTCTTGGCGGTACTGTTGCTGATTTTCTTTCCAGCGTTGGAAAAATGGGTCAGTTACTTGGTCAGGAATGATCCGATTGGCAACAACTAGATCAGTGGCAACGTTGTATAGGCTTAAGTAAGCATGAGCTCGTAAGGACTCCTTAATCACCATTCTCTCAGGATTAGTGACCAGACGCACTGATGTTTGTTGGTTGTCAGTGAGTACCTTCTCTAGGGCTTCAATTTGTTCATAAAACTCATAGGGAGCATCCATGACCTCTTTATCTGGTAAAGAAAAGCCAGCAATGGGTTTGAATAACGGTTCAACCAAAGGTCTCAGAGCAACTGACATACTTTGTAGTGGCTTATAAAAACGGCGCATATACCAGCCACTGACTTCTGGTAAGCTCAGTAACCGTAGCGCAGTACCAGTAGGAGCTGAATCAATAACCAGAACATCGTACTCGTCTTCATCGTAGTGGCGTTTCATGCGGACGAGACCGAAAATTTCATCCATACCAGGAAGAACGGCTAATTCTTCTGCCTGTATCCCATCTAAGCCCCTAGCTTGCAGCACTTGGGTAATGTAACGCTTAACCGCTCCCCAGTTTCCTTCCAATTCCATCAGAGCGTCAAGTTCTGCTCCCCAAAGGTTGGGGCGGACTAATCGGGGTTCGTGACTTAGTTCAATATCGAAACTATCTGCTAGGGAGTGAGCTGGGTCAGTACTCAGAACTAGGGTTTTGTAGCCTAACTCGGCACAACGCAAGCCAGTAGCAGCGGCTACAGAGGTTTTTCCTACTCCTCCTTTACCGGTCATCAAAATTACGCGCATGGTATGCTCCAGCTGTTCTGAGAAAAGTTTACATTTATTTACTTTACATTACTCTACAAAAGCTGCTTAATTACGTCCAGGCGTGAACAGTCCCAATAATCGATATGAGAAACAATTAACCCCTCAGCATTCAGCTTTAACTCGCTCCAGCCAGGAATAGTCATTCGAGGTTTCCAGGGTAATGGCGTAGTCCAGCTGAGAGTCCAGCGAGTCTTAATTGTATCTCCTGACTGGGAAATGTGTTGCAAATCTAGATGGGGCTCGAGGAACCAGCGATTGATAAAGGCAATCATTTGTTTGTAACGCTCAAGCCCGCGAAACTGGTTGAGGGGGTCTTTAAAATAGACGTCTGAGGCGTAGATGCTATAAGTTTGGTCAGCTGGGAACCTTTGATAGTCTTGTTGGAGAATTTGGGCTATAGGACTGAGAATCTCTTCTTGGTCAGGGTCTTGAGTGTTATTATACCGATTTGTATTCATACGTTGTATTCATACAGGTAATAATAACCTAATATATTTCGTTATTTAGTTGTTAGTCCTACTGGCTTGTTCAAACAAGGGTTTTTTGGCAATTGGATCTAACCCGACCGAAGTCAGCAGTTTGTGCCAAGCTTCTGCCAAGTTCTCGTCATTGGGGCGCTGCCTTCGCAACTCTAACAGAGTCGTTAATGTTTCGTACCAAAGTCGATCATTTACGTAGATCACAACACGCTGTTGGGGGGTTGCTTGCTTTAGACGCTCCGCTAGGTTTGGATTTTCTTTAACTCGCTTGACCGCACCATCAATATAGATATTGTTTGACGAGTTGTTGGGATCAATCAATCTTACCTGCCAGTCATAGTTCTGATGAACTTCTAAGGGAGGTAGGTTAACAAAGGTAGGAAGGGTTATACTCCTAATTCCAGCATCTACCGTATCCGGTAAGGGATACTTGACTGAGTAAACCTCATTTCCTATGGCATCTTTCAGCACAAACTCTAAATCTAGCCCTGATGCTGATTCCATACAGGGCATATACCAAGAGAAAGTGGGGTATTCAGCAACCGTTGTTCCCATCCCAGAACTGGGCACCAACGCTACAGGATTTTTCAGGTTTGATTTCTGGCATTTGGGAGCCATAGTTCCTCCAGAAGCAATATTTCCTCCCCTAGTTCCTCCAGGACGTCCGAGATCCGAGGGTGTACCATTTTCGCCGTCTGAAGGTGGATTAAATTCAGATAAATAACTTTCCCAGTGGTTCGGTATCTTCTCAATCAGTTCCCTCCCTAGGGAAAAACTCGCCTGAGCTTTTACCTGGGCTGGAAGATTGACTGCCAGACTCAAAGCCAAAGCAACCGTTAAGAGCGTAAATTTTGATGAACGTGTTAACCAAGCCATGATAAAACTATTCCCTGATAGAGCCAAGTTTCTCTTAAGTAAGCAGGATAAGTGAGAAGTATGGCAGAACAACAGCCCTTGGAGGGACCTGTAACCCCTCTAAGAGGATCAGGTTTTCAAACCTTACCTGCATCATTTTAACAATAACTTCAGGTATTTGAGACATCACCACTCTAAGCTTATAATTTTGTCTAAATCTTCATATGATCTTCATCTGATTTGCTCATGATTCTTAATTCAAATCCAGTTTTTAAAGAACGCAAAAAAATTGACAAAACTATCCGACCAATTGGAGCATTTTCCTTGCAAGGGATAGCATTTTTGCAAGAAAAAATAATTGCTATCGACTCCATAAAGGGCTATCTCCTAAAAATTGATACCTTTACGGATAACACAACGATTTTTAATCCAGATCGTGAATCAGATTTGGTCGGTGTTACTGGTTTAGCCTTGGCAGGAGAAACCCTATGGTTAACGTTACAAAATAGTGTATATTTTTGCCAGATAAATAAAAAATTAACTCTGCAACACTTTGTTGATTTGCCTTACACCGCTAATGGAATCGCTGTTAAAGATTCAACTGTTTATGTTACCTGTAAAAAACTGGGATCTATTATTATATATAGCAGTCAGACAGGTAATGAGATTACCCGGTTGCGTTCTCCCGGAGTTGGCATTGAACATATAACAATCCGCGATGAAGAACTGTGGGTATCGGATGACCAAGAACAGACCGTTTACTGTCTTGATCGAGCAACTGGCGAAATTCAGTTCAGTGTACTCACCCCCTTTGAAAATCCTACTGGTTTAGCGTTTTGTACTGACCCCGAGACGGGAGACGATACCCTCTATGTTGCTTATGCAACTGAGGAGGCTTACATCCGGGATAACCCTAACGCTGATCCTAATTATGAATTGCAGTATCGCGATCGCACTTTTATTCATCCGTTACACTTTACCTACAATCCGGAAGGTCGCTACGCACTGTCCAATGGCTATTTAATCGAAATGTCCTACGTCGAGGAACTTGACCCCCTCAAGGATATCGAGTTGAATGATTTGGAATGGCGAATTGCCTTGCCATCGGAAACTGACCGACAAAAGGTCTTAAAAGTCGAATCCGTGGGTATACCCTTTACTATAGACGTTCAAGATGGTCAACAAGTTGCCGTCTTTAAGTTTGACAACCTCAAGCCAGGGGAACGCCATATCTTTGGCTGGAAGGCACTCCTAGAAGTTTGGAGTATCAAGTACCGCCTGACACCACGGGATATGGAGGGGTTGCCTGAGTTACCGCCAGAATTTCAGAACCGTTATTTGGTGGATGATGACAAGTTAGCCATGGATACAGAAATCATCAGACGTTCGGCTCAAGAAGCAATTGGTAGCGAGACGAATCTGTTGCGGCAAGTCTACAGTATTCGCAATTATGTCTACGACAAACTTTCCTACCACGTGACCCCTAAAATAGATACTCCAGACATTGTGCTACGAAGGGGTGTGGGGTCTTGTGGCGAGTATTTGGGAGTATTGCTAGCTTTGGGACGCCTTAATGGTATCGCGTGCCGTACTGTTGGTCGTTACAAATGCCCTCCCCATCCTGACCAAATCGGTATTCCTTTGGTACCAGATTTTAATCATGTTTGGATGGAATTTTATATCCCAGGAATCGGCTGGCTACCGATGGAATCGAGTGCTGATGATACGGTTGAAGGGGGTCCTTATCCCACTCGGTTTTTAATGGGTCTTGCCTGGTACCATGTAGAGATCGGTAAAGGAATTAAGTTTGAAATCCTGAAGAGTCAAGGGGTACCTGTGAAAAAGGAAGATATTTCGATTGGTGAGTTAGCCATTAATCATGTGCGGTTTAAGATTGTGGCAGAATTGCCCAGTGGTAGTGCTTCAATCGAACCATAAGGACTACTACTAGCAAGGGTAGCCGGAAAGAAGTGGTTTGGAGGGGATCTAAGACTAAATCGAGGACGTAACTCCTAGACTTGGGCTACCCGGTGATGTCACAAGCGTACACCATACCTGCTGGGATGGGTGTCGGCTAGTTCACTATAGGTTAGGGGGAAATTGAGTCATGGATGTTATTCCAGCTATAGACTTACTTGAAGAAAAATGTGTGCGGTTAGTCCAGGGAGACTACCAACGTGCGCAAGTATTTAACGATAACCCAGTCGAGGTAGCGAAACAATGGGTTGAACAAGGTGCATCACGGCTGCATGTGGTTGATTTGGATGGTGCAAAACTGGGTAAGCCAGTTAACACTAAGGCAATCGAAGCAATTGTGCAGGCGGTACCTGTGCCAGTACAAGTCGGTGGTGGATTACGCTCCCGCTCCGGAGTCACTCAACTGTTGACTCTAGGCGTAGATAGAGTCATTATAGGAACGGCAGCGGTGGAAGACCCTTCCCTAGTGGAACAGCTTTGCACTGAATTCCCAGGGAAGATTGTAGTTGGTATTGACGCTCGTCAGGGATGGGTGGCCACTCACGGTTGGTTAGAAACCTCAGAAATTGCAGCTATTGACCTAGCTCAACAAATGACTCAGCTGGGAGTAACTACGATTATTTACACCGACATTCACCGGGATGGAACTCTGTCTGGACCAAACCTAGACGCTCTAAGAGAACTAGCAAGTCATATCTCGATCCCCGTGATTGCCTCTGGGGGTGTCAGTTCAATCACTGATCTGTTGAGTCTACTTACTCTCGAACCTCTAGGGGTTACGGGTGTAATTGTTGGTCGTGCGCTTTACACCGGAGATATGTCTCTCAAAGAAGCTATTCAAGCAGTCGGTCCTGGAAGGTTACAAGATATCCCTCTAGATATGGGCTTTTCTAGCTTTGCTTGATCATTCGTCAATGGAAAACGGGAAAATTGATCTGATTCGAGGCAAATACCCCATGATCAGTTTTTCATTGTCAGGGGCAATATTTTAAGATGATAGTTTGTATAACTGCTTCCTGATTACACTGTAAAAGTTTAGTAAAGGGGGAAAGGGCAAGGAATTCTAACCATTGACCTTTTCCTTTTTATATTTATAACTTAAATTCAAGACCATACTACTAAACTCAATTCCATTCTTCAAGTGTTATTTAGCTAGACAGGAGGATCAGGTAATCGGGAGATAGGTAGATAGTGCTAGCTATGAATGTCACTTGGTACCAGCAAACACCATTGCCCTAACTTAACCATTCCTTCATTTTATCCGGATATTTGATAAGTTTTGCGTAAAATTTTCCAGTTCTAGTGTCAAAAACTAGTTTGTTAACACAAACTAACTACAGAGCTGATGGTTAGTGGCAACTACCGAAGGTATGATAGGGGAGCAATTAGCCATAGCTTCAGTTACTCTTGAACATAACTTAAACCAATAAATCAAAAGGCACATATAGAGATGGGCAATAAATCAGAGCTTTTCCCACAGGGGAATGGTAAATATATCCACTCACAGCCCGTCATCTACCACACTAGAAACTCAAAATACTATCAGGATGGGCGTAAGCTAAAGGAGATTTGGACGATCATACGGCGTCGCTTTTTAGTGGCTGCTGGTGTAGCAATTACGATAACAGCTAGTATTTTTTTATGGACTTCTAATCAGAAACCTCTGTACGAAGGCAAGTTCCGACTCAGTCTGGAGCCTCTGACAGGACAGGATGATGATGAAAATCAATCGACACCAGATTTTGAAACCTTGGCTTATAAAACCCAAATGCTGGTACTGCGTAGTGAGAAACTCATCACTCCGGTGATTGAGGAAATAAACAAGCGCTATGGCAAAACTAGCTACAAGTCTTTAGTCAAGAATAATCACCTGAGGATCAAACATATTGAAGGAACTAGTGTCTTAGAAGTTCGTTACCGGGATAGTGATCCTCAAAAAGTTCACTTTGTTTTAAAACAGCTTGCCGATAATTATATCAAGTACTCCCGCCAACAAGAAGCAAGTTACCATAACAAAGACTTTGAGCTAGCAAATAGAGAGTTGCCTCAAGTTCGCCAAGAGGTAGACAGACTGCAGGAAGAACTGCTGAAGTTGGAGCTAGGGTACAAGTTAATTGACTATGATAATCAAAAACAGCAGCTTTCAACTCAGATTAGCCAGATTAAGCAACAGCAATTAGATACTCACATCCAGCTTAAGGAAGCTCAGTCCTTCTACCAGATCATCTCTCAAAAGCTAGGACTGTCATCAAATCAGGTCAAGGACTCTCGCGCCTCGGAGTTAGCTCTGGCTCAAGTGACTTTGGCCGAAAACCCCTACTACCAAAAGATGCTCAACCACCTAGAAGAGGTTGAGGCTGAGATTGCTATCGAGTCAAGCCGCTATACTCCAAACAGTCCCACCATCAAGACCCTACAGCAGCAAAAGTATAATTTCTTATCCCTGTTACGCTCTGAAGCTGAACAGGTACTGGGGATCAAACTTACAGATACAGATGTTCCTAAGGTATCACCCAATTCAATTCACCAGCAGCTCACTCAACAACTGGTAGATCAAAGCATCCAAATATCAGTTTTAGAAGCACGAGAACAAGCTCTTGCTGAGGAAGAAGAAAGTCTTGAGCAAGACATGAAACAGATGTTGGTGATAGATCCAAAGTACACCAGTTTACAGCAGAAACTTAGAGAGAAAACCGAACGATTAGATACTCTGTTGGCGCTCAAGGAAAGCTTCCAGCCTTATTCTTGGCAACTTATTCTCAAACCCAAACAGCCTCAATATCCGATTCCGCAACATCAGGAACTTCAGATTATTTTGGGAGCGATCGCAGGTATATTACTGGGTACAGGAACAGGGTGGTTGATGGAGCGCTTAGACCATGTATTCCACTCTCCCGACGAACTTAAACATCACACCCAATTGCCTCTTATTGGTGTTATTCCTTACCATCAAGCACTTAAGCCCACCAACTCATCAAGCAGTCGCAAAGGTATACCTTTTGTTCCTAGCTTCCCTAAGGTACAGAAAAATAACTCAACGCCAAAACTGCAACAAGCTTCTCCCTTTTTAGAGGCTTTCCGGTTCCTCCATCGCAATATCGGCTTACTGGGCTGCGATCAGCCCATCCAATCTATTGTGATTAGTTCAGCTAGACCAGAAGACGGGAAATCTACCGTTGCTGTCCACCTAGCTATAGTGGCTGCTGCTATGGGTCGGCGGGTGCTACTGGTGGATACAAATCTGCGCCGTCCCCGGGTACATAAAATTTTTGGTTTGAACAATCAACTTGGTTTGAGTAACGTCCTTAGTAAGCGGATCAAAGCTAACCGAGCCATCCAGCAAGTGCCCATGTGGGATCATCTTCATGTGCTAACTGCTGGTTCCCCAGCACAGGATCCGATTCGGTTACTATGTTCGCCAAAGATGGGAACTTTGATGGAGCATTTTAATGCTGTTTTTGATTTAGTTATTTATGATACACCTCCTGTCATCGGACTTGCCGATAGCCGCCTCCTAGCAGCTAACACGGATGGTATGGTCTTGGTAGGTAGATTAAATAAGACTGACCGCTCAGTTCTAATGCAAGCCTTGGATGAACTCAAAACCTCTAGGACTAATCTTTTAGGTATTGTTGCTAATGATGTTGAGAACTACGCAACTAGCTCCTATTATCACCATCAGGACTACTATACAACCGATTCAGCAACCATGAAGGTGAAAAAGCTTCTAGATCAGAACATGAGATGATATGAAGTCCAGTTAATAACTTCTAATATGGTTGATTGCTTTTTTTTAATGGTTAATGGTTAATTGAGGATTAACCATTAACCATACCCATTAAATAGGTAGGCATGAGTGAACCGACCAATGGAACCGAATTATATAAAGTTTTGTAAAATATCTAGAAATTCAATCTATTCCCTTGAGCCAGCATGTTTAGATAGATTTGTTTATATATAGTTACATAGCTACATTGATTTGGGCTTACCTATTTAACTGTTACTAGTTATCGCAATACATTCGGTATCCAACACCACAACCTTCTCTGTATCAAAAACAGAACAGGAATCGATAACGTTAACAATTGCCGGAACAATCGCTTGTTTGAGTCGAGCTTGAGCTTCTGCTGCTACTGGTTGATACTGCATAATCCAGCGATTATCAGCTATATATTGGGGATTAAATGCTGTTTTATCTAACAACCAAAAATCAATGCCGTACTGCCTAATAAAGTGTTTGACTTCGGCTAAGTTTGGACTGTACTGGGCTTGAATTAAGTCAATCGCTCTGTTGCGAAATTGGTTATAATAGTTAGTATGATAGGGAATACCGTATTCTCTACTGACTAAGACTGACCGTCCAGAAAAGGTTGGCAAGAAATCCGCTTCTTTTGATAGTGAGGCAATCAGGATGTCGTTTGGTTGTTTAGCAAAGAATTCATAGAGGTCATGTTTCCTGCCAACCTCATAGTTAGTTTTGGGGAAATTATGGAAACCAAGAGGAGACAAGATTAGAGCTATTCCCACGAGTGTAACGATCGCTCGTCCCAACACTGGTTTCCCTTGAATTGGAGGGAAAGCAAGCCTCTGGCAAGCTTGAATAATAGCATCGAGTAATAGAATTATAGCGATCGCAGCAGCTAAGACTAGCACAATTCGCAGACTATGCTTACTGTAACGGCTGGGTAGATGCAGTCGGAAAAGGACAGCATGAGCCATAATGAACATGCCAAGGGATACTAGAGCCAGTTGAGTTAGGAGTACCGTTTCCCCTTTGACTTTCTTCACTAACGGTAGCCATGAGGGAAATCGTAGCAGGATAGGCAATAGTAAACCAGCACAGACAGCTATAGGTAAACGCTTTCTTCGGGGAAATAGACCACTGCGAGCATCTTCCAACCAGAAATCCCATGGGTTGTGATCGAAAAAGGCCACTCGCCCTCCTGGTTCAAATTCTGCCATGGTCTTGGCTTGCTGTGCGCTGATAATTGGACCATAGTCAGAAGTGGTCAAAGCATAGGGCAACAGGACGATGAATGCCACACCTAACCCAGCTGCACAAAACCAATAGTCATTCTTTTGGGAGGATAGTCTGATTTTACCCTCTCGCCAACACAACAGTTTCAGCACCAGAACCCCACAACACAGGAAAACGCACTGAGGATAAAATAAACCCTGGAGGGTGATCACTACCAGACAGGGGATCAATGAGCGCCGTGATAGGTAGTATAAAAATGCTAGCAGCAGGGGATAAATGAAAGCCCTAGGGGTTGCTGATACTAAATCATCGAGCATCCATAGGGTTTGATTTAGGAGCAAAGACGCAATAAATCCTGCAGCTGGGATCGGCAGCATTTGTAGACAAAGCCCGAAACAGTAACTAGTGGTAATCAACCCTAGCACCATCGGTAGTAGTTTATTCAATAAGAGGGGATGAATCCCGACAAATCCGATCAGCCGATAGAGGGTAGTATAGCCAGCGGGTGCTACAGATTGGAAGTAATTGGCAATCAGATCATCGGGAAATAAGCTGGGATCAAAAAACCGTTGCATCCAAAATACATGCTGTCTGGCATCATCTTGTACAATGTATTGATTACTAAAGGCTTCATCCAGGGCGATCAGGCTGTAAACCATAGCAAATGCTAGGCTCAAGCTAAACCAAAATATTACTTGGTTTTTAGGGGGATTCGAGGCTGAGGGATTCATACTTTTTTGTGTTTGGGTAGAGACACTTAAAATGGAATAATGGGGTGACGGTTATAGGTAATTTTCTAGATTAAGTATTATTAGCAGTGAAATATTATCGTTAACAGTAATCATGAAACGGTCAATAAAAAGCTATCAAGTACAATATCCAAATTAAACGAAGACGAATAAATTACCTTTGTACTTTCCTGTATACTTTTCCGTGTACTTTTTTGTGTGATGGAAACCAAACGATTACAGCTAGGGAAATTACCTCAACCTCCCTTGCGACTATTATGCATTACCCTACTGCTCTTAGGAATAGTCTTTCGCTTAGCCAATCTCGACAGCAAAGTCTACTGGGGGGATGAAACTTTCAGCTCCTCTAGAATTGCTGGCTATTCAGCGGAAGAAATTATCGGGGATATCTACACTGGTCAAGTCATTAGCGCTACAGAATTACAAAAATACCAGACCCCTAATTCTGACCGTAACCTCGCCAATACCTTACGAATTATAGGGGAAGAAGCGCCACAACACCCGCCAGTTTACTATATTTTAGCCCGATTCTGGGAACAATGGCTTGGTAATTCCCTAGCACTCAAGCGCACTTTACCTGCTTTGATTAGCTTGCTGGGATTACCCTGCCTGTACTGGTTGTGCTTAGAACTATTTGGAGCATCATTGACCCCATGGCTTGCCGTCTCGCTATTCGCTGTTTCACCGATCCATATTTTGTATGCCCAGGAAGTTCGGGAATATAGTCTGTGGACTGTGAGTATCTTGCTATCGAGTGCTTCCCTGTTACGAGCGATGCGAGTCAACACTAGGATGAGTTGGTGCATTTATGCACTTTCTGTAGCGCTATCCTTCTACTCTCATTTATTTTCAGCACCAATTATCCTAGGTCACGGCATTTATGTCCTGATCATCGCAGGTTGGCAAGGCCGTAAACGGGTAATTGCTTACATCTGTGCGGTCACAGCAGCACTCCTGATATTTTCACCTTGGTTAGCTGTTTTTTTGGAAAACGAACCTAGAGCTAGCAAGGAATGGGGATGGGTGATTAAAGAATTACCCCCCCTGGATCTTGGTCGATATTGGCTGAAGAATCTACTCTACGGCTTTTTTGATGTACCCCTAGGCAAGGAGTACCCGTTTGACCTAACCTTTAGCTACACCCAGCCGAGAACTTACCTAGTGCTACCAATTGTGGGGCTAATGATTTATGGGCTATATTTTCTCTGTCGCTATACTCCAAAACAGGTTTGGCTATTTGTTTTGCTCCTGATGGGATTTACTAGTCTACCCCTAGTGCTACCAGATGTGATTTCAGGAGGCATGCGCTCAACGATTGCTCGATATCAACTTCCAACTTACATCGGGATTCAACTGACTATTTCCTATTTACTCTCTACCAAACTAACTAAGTTTTCGATTGGTATTTTGCAAAAACGTTTATGGCGATTGACTACAGTTATATTAGTCTCTTGTGGTGTTATATCTGGTGTGATGATTGTCCAAGCTGAAACTTGGTGGACGAAGTACAGTGATTACTATAATGCAGACGTTGCTAATATTATTAATCAGTCTCCTGCTCCCCTTGTACTCAGCGATAGTACTCACAATCGAATTCTATCCATGAGCCATAAACTTGACCCCAAGGTTAAGTTACAACTCATAAAAAAAATTAAAAATATTTCAGAAATACCTGAAGAAAAATTACCAAAAATATCAGGTAACTTTAGTGATATTTTTGTTTTGGAAAATATTCCATCACCCTCATTGCTACGCCCCAGTATGGAAAAACAGAATAACTATCAATTTAATCTGATATACGAAGGAAATATTGGCTTTAAAAAACGGAAAACTCTGTTGTGGAAAAAAATTGATTAGATTGATTAGTCATTAGTCGTGAGTGATTGGTCAGTGATTGGTCATTGATCAAGTTAATTTTGGCTTTTGACTTTTGGTTTCACTGCACTAACTTCCAGAGATGCTTGCGTTTATGAGCTGGTTTAACGTCATAGGGTGACTCCTCTTCAAATTTTTGTCGCAGTTTTGGAGAAGGTCTATATAAGAAGACGTCACTGAAACTAGAAAAAACTTTAGGAGAATCCTTAGTTTTGATTAACTGTAAGGTCACGTTTGGCTCAAGTAAATAACTGAGAGAGACTAATCGCATGATATCACTACTAATCACCAAGGGACGATTGGCTTCATTAATAATATGAGCTTCCTCAGGAGTGTAATAGTTACTGTATTTATGCCACCACGTTTCTGCTTGAGAACTAATGGCACAAGACAGCACACCTCCTGAAATAACTATAATAGTAACTAATCGCCATAGTTGTTGTTGTTTGATTGTATTAGCATTAAGGGGATTAATTTTTTTACCAACGAGGTAAGCAACAGCAAGTTGTATACCCAAGTAACAAGGAATGAAATAGCGAGCCATGCTGGAGCGCTGTCCTCCTAAAATTAAATCCTGAGCAATGGGAAACATCCCAACAACTGTGATCATGGTCAAAATAAATAACCAAACCCGTTGCTGAGTATTACGACACAGAAAATAAATAGAATAGCCGACGATAATTAAAATTAGGATATCGAAATAAATCAGTAAATGGTCGTAGTTAAACTTTAGGTCTCGACCTGAGCGCACATCAAATAAGGGATTGTTATAGCCAATCTGGATATCGAAAAAAACAGAACTAAGATTGATAAGCCAGCGGGTGATAAGTTTACCTATTGGAGTCTCTTTATCCGCCCAATCCCCCAATTCAATACCGTTTTCAATTACCAATCTTAACCAAGGAATAAAGGCGATAATCCCGAAAATCGAAGCTAATCCATACCTAAAGACTTGTTTACTCAAACGAAATTTTTCTATACAAATAACATAGATACCATGTCCAATAAAAACTAATCCAGAAAGCAAATAGCTGTAGAGATTTAGAGAAACTGTTATGGCATAGATTACCCAACTCATCATTGTGCTAAGACGCATGGCTCTCAGCAAGGCTATGCTGGAAACTAAAGTGGTCACGCTCCACAAGCTATATTGTCGAGCTTCCTGGGCATACAACACATGGAATGGAGAGACACACAGCAATGCGATCGCAATCCATCCCGTTAGGGGAGACTCGAACAACTCCAAACACAGCCAATAAATGCACGGCAAAGTCAAGAGACTAATCAAGGCTGGTAAACTTCTCATCACCGTTACGGAATAACCGAACAATTTTGCCCAAAAGTGAGCCATCACAAAATATAACGGTGAATGTTGTGGTTCATGTAAGGCTAACCCTTGGAGCGTGTCACCTACATCTTTGTTATCATTAGGACGCTGATACTGCTGTAAATCTTTAACATTAATTTGACGACCATCAATTTCTTGGATAATTTCTGCTTTGGTATAGCCAGAAATTCGCAAGGATGTATAGGCTTCATCAATCCAATAGACTTTTTTGTCAATATTGACTAATCGAAAAACTATCCCCAGGAGTAAGATAATAAGAATTAAATACTTAGACCATTGAGCAGATGTAGGTCGATTAAATTTTAGATGATTTCCCATGACTTATTGGGGTGGGGGTTATTAATTGGTGGCCTTTGAGCAGAGGTTAAGGATTGGATAAGCGTTGAGAAAATTAAGTTAGCCGTTTCAGGGAACACCAAATAGTAAAGCTTACCCCTCAGGAGCAGTATGGCAAGACTAAATTCATTGCCAGCACTTTCAAACTGTAGCCGAATCGTGATTTAAGACTGAAACTCGGAATTTAGGGAAGGGACCAGTGAAGGCAATACCAAAGGCTGGATATGACGACTGGTAGTTCTGCCTTAGCTACCCCGGCGAGAAGCCCCGCACCATAATCTTTGATTTGGTGTCGGGATGATAGCCGGAACAGGGTTTATGTAAATTAACAGTTATCATTCACCTGGTTTGTGTTAAGATACTTTGATGGCACTAATCATGAACTACACTTATCGAATTTATCCAGATACAGCTCAACAGGAATTAATGTTGAGTTGGCTAGAAACTTGCCGACGACTTTATAACCGTTGCCTGCGAGACTTAAAGGACTGGATGAATAGTCGGAAGTGTGCAGTTGATCGGTGCTCGCTTAATAGGGAATATATCATGTCGCCTGACATTCCATTCCCCGGATACAGGTCACAGAAGCGACAGTTAACGCAATGGAAAAAGACTGAATCTGACTTGAAAGAAGTTCACTCTCAAGTCACTCAAGATGTCATTAAGCGATTACATACTTCTTGGGAGTCGTTCAGACAAAGAGGAAAAGGTTTTCCACGATTTAAAAAGTACGGTCGCTATCAATCGTTTTTGTTTCCTCAGTTTGCGACTAATCCAATTAAGGGGGATCAAATCAAACTACCCAAGATTGGGCTTGTAGATCTGAGATTACATCGAGAAATTCCTGAAGGATTTCAAATCAAGACTGTACGAGTTGTATCAAGATGTCGAGGAACAAAATGGTTTGTTGTTATCACCATTAAAGCTGATGTTTCTGTTCCGGAAAACCAGGCTTTTGGACGAGCAATCGGAGTAGATGTCGGGTTGATTGATTTCCTAGCTACATCAGATAATTTAACGATTCCTAGACCGAGGTTTTTCATAGACCTACAACGCGAGCTGAAATTGACGAGCGACCCCGCGCCGTCGCACGGCGCTAGGGAACGCGCGAGTTGCTGCAACGTAGAGCATCTCGAAAAAAGAAACGGTCTAAGAATTACGAAAAAGCACAAATCAAGGTAGCACGGTTACATCACCAAATTGGTAATACCCGTAAAGATTTTCACTCTTTAGTTGCACATCAACTCTGTGACCAGGCTGATTCAATTTTTGTAGAAGACATTGATTACAGAGTAATGGCAAAGGGCTTTCTGGGTAAGCATTCTCTTGATGCTGGCTTTGGTCAGTTCAGAGAATTATTGAAATGGGTATGTTGGAAACGAGGAAAGTTTTTCGCAGAAGTTGACCATAAAGGGACATCAAAGCAATGTCCTGAATGTGGAACCGAGTGGGATAATAACCTCTCAATCCGTTGGCATACCTGTGATGAATGCGGGTATTCCAACAATAGAGATGTCGCTTCAGCCGAAGTAATGCGTAATCGTGGAATCAATAAGTACCCAAGGACAATTGGGGAAAGGAAACTGTCTGCTGATAGCGTACTGTCGGGGGTTTTGTACCTAGATAAGTGCTACGCAGAAACTCTTAATCGTGAGGTTAAGAAGCCCGCGCCGTAATCAAAGATTCGGCGTCGGGAGTATGTCACAAAGATTATCAGCCAACGACACCGAATTAGGCATCGTATTTATTAATCATTTACATATCTTTACATAAATTCGTTCTGTTCAATGAATTCTACCAACTTAGCTGTATTATGGAAGAGAAAATCCATAAAGGTAACCCTGGGGAAGCATGGGAGGATTTATTGGATGAATGACATGGATCAACGAAAGCTTTTATCACTGTTATGTCATGGCTCAATATTTTTTAGCTCTCTGGTGGTCTCTATTGCCATCCCGATAGTCATTTTTTTGCTCACCGAAGACTCAGTGGTCAAAGAAAATGCGAAAGAAGCTCTAAATTTTCACATTTGCCTTTATATATATGTGGTAATTTTTTTGATACTGGCTGTGGTGATTATTGGGATTCCGCTGCTAATTATATTAGGTCTTGTAAGTCTAATTATGCCCATAATTGCTTTAGTGAAGGTGCTGGAAAATCCTAATCAGCCCTATCGCTACCCGTATATTTTTCGGGTGCTTTGATATGCCATGGCATAATTGATACAACGTTTGGGAGATGACAGTATTGATAAGTTAGGGTAGTTTATCATCGAAGATTTTAGTGAATATCTCGAATCATGAAGCGATCCCTTGTCCGTATTTCCCTATTCTTATCATTACTAGGGTTTACTCCATCTCCTGGTATAGCAGCTCCCCCTAGAACTCCAGACCAAACCGAAGCCTGTGAAATCTTAGTGATTGGAGGTGGATTGGCTGGTGCAGCGGCTGCCTACGAAGGCTTATTGGCAGGGCAAACCGTGTGCTTAACTGAGATTACCGACTGGGTAGGGGGACAAATTTCTGCCCAGGGAACCTCTGCTCTGGATGAACGACCCACTCAGCGATCGCGTTTATTCTATCCTAAGGGCTATCTAGAATTACGCGATCGCATCAAGCGCTACTACCGTCAACTCAATCCTGGGGACTGCTGGGTAAGCGAATCCTGTTTTCTACCCCGTGATGCTCACCAAATCCTGTTTAATATTTTACGAAAGGCTGCCAAACGGGGGAAAGGGAGATTAAAATGGTTTCCCTCTACTGTGGTTAAGGAACTAGAGATTAGCGCTGATGGCAAAACCATTGACAGTGTGATTGCTATTCAACACAAAGGTACTGCTGATGCTCCTCCCCTGAACACTTTTCCCCTATCTCAAACCATTGAAGATTGGTATAGCTACGAGAATTCCTCCCGGTTTGAGAAAAGCATTTTGCGCATTGTCCCCCAACAGACCCAAGACAATAGTTCTAATTGGTATATTATCGACGCAACAGAAACTGGTGAAATTATTGCCCTAGCTGACGTTCCCTACCAGTTGGGGATTGACTCCCGCTCCTACCTAAACCCTTCCGCATCTAGTGCTACTGACGACCCCTATTGCACCCAAGGCTTTACCTACACCTTTGCCATGGAGCAAACCAAGGAGGTTCAAACCCAAGAAATGCCATCCTTTTACCCGCAATACCAACCCTACTACAGCTATGAATTACAGCGGCTAGCTGACTTTGAAGGAGTATTCACCTATCGGCGAATTTGGAGTTCTAAGCGGGGTAAACGGATCCGATGGGGGGTTACTGCTCCCACTCCAGGGGACATTTCCATGCAAAACTGGACATGGGGTAATGATTATCGTCCTGGCACTTCAGAAGATAATCTAGTGTACACCCGTCGCCAATTACGAACTACTGGTCAACTGGCTCCCGGTGGCTGGATGGGAGGCTTGCGCACGGACAGTCTACGGAAAGGAGAAGAAAACGCTCTCGGCTATTACTATTGGCTAGTCGCAGGGACTACGGACTCCCAGCTTGGGGATGGGGTAAAAGAGCCTCATCCCAATCACCGCTATCTAAGCGGGTTAGATTCTCCGATGGGGACAATGCATGGGTTGTCTAAGTATCCCTATATCAGGGAAGGGAGGCGGATTATTGGACGCCCTTCCTTTGGTTATCCTCAAGGCTTTACGATATCAGAAGTAGATATTTCCCGCCGTGACTACCAGGATGAGTATTATCGGCAGACCCTCTCACCAGACGAATATCGCCGCTTGTGGGCAGTACTGGCTGGATTAGAAGCCCCCTCTGTGATTCAAGGTAAAATCCAGCCAGATCAAGTCAGTCAACGCAGTCGCTCTACTATCTATCCTGATTCTGTGGGTATTGGTCACTATGCCATCGACTTTCATCCTTGTATGACCTTAAGTCCAGCAGAAACCCCAGGAAACACCGAGCGTAAAGGGGAACGGCGGGGAGCAGGTCAAGCTTATCCGTTCCAAATTCCCCTGCGAGCAATCATTCCTCAGAAAATTGACAACCTCTTAGTAGCAGGTAAAAGTATTGCTACCAGTCACATTGCTGCTGCTGCTTATCGGGTGCATTCCTTTGAATGGTCATCCGGTGCTGCTGCTGGTACAACCGCTGCTTTTTCCTTAGAAACTGGGATAGCACCTTACCAGCTTATACAAGAACCACTCCTGCAACAAACCGAACTCCAAGCTCTACGCCAGCAGTTGGAAAAAAACGGTAATCCCACCGCTTTCCCAGACACTTCCATCTTTAATCAAAATTGGGAGGATTGGCGTTAAAGTGAGACAGTTTACTAATAGTAACTATCGAGAGTAATTCTCCGATATTAATTATCTTTAGTAGGCTACATTTTTACATACACTGATAATAGCTCTTCCATAGATATTAGGCTAAATAACCGCCCAAATCAATTATCGCCTTACTGGGTAATTATTTTGACTTTATCAACAGTTTTTTAACTGTTAAAGGAATTACTAGTAAAGCTTTCAGCATAAGCGAAATTAAAATTAGCATCAACTTGTAACAAAGAGTCTTTATTATCTGTTTCTCGATAATAATAAGTCATGGTTATGCCATGACTTATTATTAATAATTAGCGACAATAATGCTCAAAATAGTTAGTTAGTAATTGGTCATTGGTAATTATACTACTATTCCCTATTATCTATTCCCTATTCCCAGAAGGTATTTTTAGCCAAGATTCAATTACCTTCAGGTTTAGATATTGATCCTAATCAGTATTGTGAACTCTTCTAGCATGCTGATTCAGCTGAGCTTTGGTACTCATAAAATCAGCCAATTAGTTAGTTGGTAATTAAAGTTCGCTGACAATTGACGACGGGGATGCAGCAAATGCTAAAGGTGGTATTCGAAAGATTCGATTTAGAAGCGCGATAGTAGTTTTGATAGCCCGTTGATTAATCCGACTTAATATTATTTCCCAACCAACTTCACCATTCCAATCCCACCAAAATACAGACCAAGTACAGCACCCCCCAGTAAACTTTGAGTCAGAGGATCTGTCGAAGGAGTCAGCACTGCTCCCAAGATAGCTGCTCCTAGGACAACTGTGCGCCAACCAGAAAGCATTTGCTTGGAAGAAACAATTCCCAAAAACCCCAGTAACATTTGAATAACTGGGATTTGAAATGCCAAGCCAGTACTAAACATCAACAGTAAGACAAATTCAAAATACTTATCAATTGACCACAACTGCTCTACTACATCTGCTCCGTAACTGATAAAGAAATTCAGAGCAGCAGGAATTAGAGCAATGTAGGCAAATACCAAGCCTAGGAAAAACAGAACTGTTGATCCTAAAACCACAGGTCCGATGAAGCGTCGCTCCCGGCGAGTCAACCCTGGTAAAACAAATAGAAGGATTTGGTAAAGAATAAAAGGACTAGCCACCAGTAAGCCACTATAGCCAGCCACTTTCAAGGACACAAAAAAGTATTCCCCTGGAGCCAGTTGCAGAAACTTGACCCCCCTAGCTGGAATTTCCAGCAACTGAACAATCGGCTTAACTGCGACAAAGCAGCCAGCCATGGACAAGAATACAGCAATCAGGGAGTAAAAAATCCGCTTTCGCAACTCCTCTAAATGGTCGAACATAGACATCTCGACATCATTAGGTACCTCGTCGAGATAGGTCTCAGGGTCTTTGAGAGTATCCAAACTTTCCTGGGGAGCAGTATCTAACTCAGAAGGCGTCATGGATTTTGATTGGCTTAGGGAACGTTAACTATTGTATCTTCTTGTATCTTATGTATCTGCTTGTATCTTCTAACGATTGTGTGGGGAGATTTCAAACTCGACGATAGACGCGATAGTTAATCTTGGGAAAGATATTGTCAATCTCCTCGACCTTCTCCAGCCAGCCAGCATCAATCTTGCCCAGCTTGATATCATCGTAAAGCTTATTAAACCGCATCAAATGCGATCGCGTTCGTCTAACTGCATAAGGGACCATTGTCTCGGTGCGCATAATAAATGCCCAGTCTGAGGATTGCGCTAGTAGTAACTCTCGCGCTGCTTGATTTAATGCCTTCGACTCCAACTCATCTGTAGCTTCCAACCTTGATAGCTCAATCATCCGTTCTGTGGCTTTGTGCAGATGAGGGTAAATCCAGGTATTGGTTTCATTGAGCCAGTATTCATGAAACCCCTGATACCCCCAGCTAGATTGAGAAGGCTTACAAACTTGTTGGATCGGATGATTCCGCAAATAATCTGCCAAATGAGTCATTTCATAGGTCTTCTGGTCATACCAGGACTTACGGAGCAAGACATCCAGAAACCAAGGACCCTCATACCACCAGTGACCAAATAACTCTGCGTCATAGGGAGACACCACAATGGGAGAACGGTCTATGATTGCTGCTAGATGTTTAACCTGCTGCTGGCGATTAAACATGAAATTTCCAGCATGTTCCGCAGCTTTGTCTTTTGCCCAATACGGATCATACAGTTGCTTTTCCCCTAATGCCGTACCACGGTCTGTAATTTTGTGATACTTGATACCCGTATTCTTGCGCTGTCCATGGGGCATAATATAAGGTTTAATGTAATCATAATCTGCTTCCCAGCCTAAATCCTTGTAAAATTCCCGATATACTGGATCCCCTGGATACCCGACTTCCGAAGACCACACCTGCTGGGATGACTCATGGTCACGACCAAAGGCAGCAACTCCTGTCTCAGTATAAATGGGGGCATAGGTACCAAACCGTGGTCGGGGACGAGCGTAGAGAATACCATGACTATCCATCAGAAAATAGCGCAAACCAGCATCTGCTAGCATCTCCTCAATCCCTTCGTAGTAAGCGCATTCCGGTAACCAGATGCCCTTGGGCGGACAGCCAAAGTTTTGCTCATAATGTTCACAAGCCACCCGAATTTGAGCCCAAACTGCTTGGGGATACATCTTCATCAAAGGAAAATAGCCATGGGTAGCACCGCAGGTGATAATTTCCAGGTTATTACAGTCTAAAAATTTTTTAAATGCCTTGACTAAATCCCTTTCATAGTGTATCCATGTTTGGCGAATAGTGCTGAACTCTTGAACATAATGTTGGGCTAGGTAATGGATATGACCATTATGCTGATTATGCTCAACCTCCTTCTTGGCTAGTTCTTCGAGCAGTGACAGATGGCGCTCATAACGTTCTTGTAGTAGTGGATCCCGTAGCATTGACACTAAAGTTGGTGTCATACTCATGGTTATTTTGAAGTCAATCCCATCCCGCTTTAATCCCTCAAAAACATGTAGTAGGGGAATATAGGTTTCAGTAATGGCTTCAAATAGCCACTCTTCTTCTAGAACATAATCACTTTCTGGATGCCTAACAAACGGTAAATGGGCGTGAAGGACAAGAGCAACGTAGCCAATAGCCATGATCAAGTAGCAGCCGTGGGTAGATTACTAAAGGAGAATTGACGCAATCCGCGATAATGTTACATTATTTTAAGATTTTAGTCTCAAATAGACAGGGATTGTGCCAGAAAAGGGCTGGTTAGTAACGAGACTATAAAATAATAAAATAGACATTAAATTGTAAGGAAGCACACATCACCAACAAAAAATAATAAATCTTAGTCTTATTCCAGCCTTATTGGTTAAGAGTGCTAACACCAAATTGCATGCAGGCAGCTACACAAACACACACTAACTCCCCAACCTTTCTACAACTGCTGCTGTTTGTCGATGAACGTCCCGGTTCCCGTAAACAGCTCCAGTCTATCCACCATTATCTGGAAACTCTTAAGACAGAGTATCCCTTTGAACTAAAGGTTGTGGATGTTGGGGAACAACCCTATCTAGCTGAACACTTTAAGCTAGTAGCAACCCCAGCACTGATTAAGATTAATCCGAAACCCAAACAAACCCTTGCAGGTAGTAATCTAGTCGGCCAGCTGAAGAGTTGGTGGCCCCGCTGGCAACGCTCTCTAGAAGAAAACCAAACCCAACTTACCCAAGGATTGCCTTTACAACCGACTGTTCGCTCATCTAACTCTTCCGCTGAGACATCTCCAGAGACAGCTGGTTCCCTGGCTTGTGCCTTGGAACTGATTCGACTCTCTGACGAAGTCTTTCGCCTCAAGAAAGATAGAGAAGAATTGCTTGAGCAGCTGCAATTTAAAGACCAAGTCATATCCATGTTAGCTCACGACTTGCGTAGTCCTTTGACAGCAGTATCCATTGCCTTGGAAACCCTACAGCTAGAGCAACCAGTCGCCCAGAATGGTAGAAAACGTGGGCTGACGCCACAGCTAAAGGAACGGCTGTTTGAGCAAGCTCGTAATCAATTGCGCACTATCAACCGGATGGTGGTGGATCTGCTGCAAGCTAGGAAGGGAAGTAATGCTGAATTCAACATCCGACCTCATAAACTGAATTTGGGCAGACTTTGCCAAGATGTTCTAGTTCAGATGCACGAACAGTTTCAGCTCAAGGATCAGGTTCTGCAAACCGACATCCCACAAGACTTGCCCCCTGTCTACGGCGATGAAGAATTGGTGCGTCAGGTGCTAATTAACCTGCTGGATAATGCCATTAAGTATACTCCCAAAGGGGGGAAAATTGCTGTGTCTAGCATCCACCGTACTACCCAGAAAGTTCAAGTCAGCGTTTGCGATGATGGTCCTGGTATACCACAAGAAAATCGCGATCGCATTTTTGAAGACCACTTCCGCCTTAAGCGAGACGAAGCTATAGAAGGCTATGGGTTGGGCTTAGCCCTATGTCAAAAGATTATCCGTGCCCACTATGGTCGCATTTGGGTGGATTCACCGATCAAGGGTGGCAGCTGTTTTAACTTCACCTTACCGATTTATCGATAGGAAATGGGTTTGAAGGTAAAACCTTTTAGGTTGAAAGCGCTTTATTAGTTGAACCGATCAGGTAATCGCGCTTTACTGCATCTAATTAATTATGAGAACCGAGCTAAGGTACTATCAGGGATTCAGTTTCAGAGTTCCAAAAGTTAAATGGGAGAAACCTTAACTGACACTTTACCCACAACTAGCAGTGACACTTCATACTTCATCGTTTCTCCCCTCTTGAGAGCGCAAAGCCGCAATAATCTGAGTATTGGCTTTGGGGAAGGGAAACTGATCTACTTCATCTAAGGTGACCCAGCGAATCTCATCACATTCAATAGGTTGCGGAACACCACTGAGATGGCGACAGTGGTGTACACTTAGCACCACACGAAAGTGGCTGTAGGCGTGATTGATTGTGATCAGGTGTTCCCCAACCTCAATCTCAATGCCCAATTCTTCCTGAATTTCGCGTTTAATACATTCCGGAACAGTTTCACCAAGCTCAATTTTGCCACCAGGAAACTCCCAAAGACCACCCAATAAACCTTTTGCAGGTCGGCGGTCGATTAGAATTTGTCCCTGGTCGTTCCAGATTACAGCAACACCGATATTTTTTGTGGGTAGGGGAGAAGATGGTTCACGCATAGGTATTTCAGATTGAATACCTAGATTGTAAGCCTGACAGTAAGATTTCCAGGGACAATCAGGGCAATTGGGAGTTTTCCGAGTACAGATAGTTGCTCCCAAATCCATTATTGCTTGGTTAAACTCTCGAGGATGTTGATGATCCAGTAAGGCTTCTGATAGCTTCCATAATTGTTGAGTGGCTTTGGCAGGTGGTATCGGCAATGCTACCAATCGTGCTAGTACTCGTTTGACATTACCATCGAGAATAGCCACTGGCTGATTGAAGGCAGCGCTGAGAATACCACCTGCTGTTGTTCTACCAATCCCTGATAATGCTAAGACCTGGCTCAGCTTTTGGGGAAAAACGCCACCATGACACTGCATAATTGTTTTAGCGCAGGCGTGCAAGTTGCGAGCACGGGAGTAATATCCCAGACCCTCCCAAGCTTTGAGGACTTGCTGTAAGTCAGCAGATGCCAGATGTTCGAGGGTGGGAAATTGCTCCATCCAGCGGTGATAGTAGGGAATGACCGTTTTGACCTGGGTCTGCTGTAGCATAATTTCAGATACCCAGATGCTATAGGGTTCCCAACTTCGTCGCCAAGGTAAATCTCGACCAGCTCTGGTATACCAGTCCAAGAGTGATCTTCTTTGTTCCTCAATAATAGAAACCGACAGACTCAGGTATTGATCTGCCGATATTCGATTGGGCATTTTCTCGCTTAAATCTATAGATTCAGCCCTATGGGGCCAAGGTTTGACTAATCTTCCTCCACAGATTGAGATTCAGCTATTTGCAAAGACTTATCAAAAACCATACGTTGTTCAGCGTTCCTAAGGAAATAGCCGCTAACCATGGCTGAAGCCAAAAGGCGACCTAGATTCTCACGGCTAGTACTGATAGTTACGCCAAAGTCTTGGGAAGGCAAGTTTCCCAACATTCCCATAATATTGTTTTCCATCACCTGATAGACTTCCGAAGACGTTGGTCTAGACAGCTGGGTAATGGTTTCTGGACTCATTGATTGAACATACTGCCAGAGTAAATTATTGTCAGAATCTTTATCAAAGAACTCAGGAACATGATTGGAATTGGATGCGTTATTCACCGTTTTACCTCCTAGCGATGGCTAATTCCGGTTTTTCTACTAGAGTCGGCAGCCAATGATGATGTTTATCTGTTTAGCTCTACTGCTTCGTATTTCTAATTACTTTAACAGGCAAATGACCATGGCAAAGTGGGTGGAACCGAACCATCTAGGATCTGATTTTCTCACCTATTGGTCATTAGTCATTGGTGATTGTGGCTAATGACTAATGACTAATGACTAATGACTAAACCGACTCAGAACAACTTAACTAGCTGGGATATATTCCCGCATATCCCCTTGACGCTTACGAAGTTTAGCGATCGCTTCTCGTTCGATTTGTCGCACTCGTTCACGGCTGATATTGAGGTGTTGACCAATTTTGGCTAATGTCATTGGTTCTTCCTCTGCCAAGCCATAACGAAGTCTCAACACCTGCCTCTGCTGCGGTGTCAAATCATCCATGAATTTCTCTAAGTCTAGCTGCATTAACGATTGAGTCACAAAGTCTTCTGGTCCAGGACCGGTGTCTTCGAGCAACTCAACCAATTCTGTATCTTTGTTATCCCCCACTCGCAACTCCAAAGATAGGGGTTGACGTGCTTGCTCGAAGTACTCCCGCAATTGTAATGGTGTTAGGTTCAACTCAATTGCCAATTCTGAGATAGTAGCTGTTCGTCCCAGCTTTTGGGAAAGTTGGCGCTGGGCTTTTTTGATTTTGTTTAACTTCTCGGTAATATGGATAGGAAGGCGAATCGTGCGCCCTTTTTCTGCGATCGCACGAGTAATTGCCTGCCTTATCCACCAGTAGGCGTAGGTAGAAAAACGATAGCCTTTGGTAGGGTCAAATTTTTCTACACCCCGCTGCAAGCCGATGGTTCCCTCTTGAATCAAGTCCAGCAACTCGAGATTACGCTTAATGTATTTCTTTGCCACTGCCACCACCAATCGCAAATTGGCTTCCACCATCTTGCGTTTAGCGGATTCACCAACAGCGATGCTAGACTTTAACTGAGAATCCGTTAGGGAAGATGCTGTTGCCCACTCAGAAAACGTAGGTTCACGACCCAGCTGTTGGACAAGGGACTCTTTAACCTCCTTTAAGGTTGTTAACTGCTTAACCTTTTTCCCATAAAAAATTTCCTGCTCATGGGTCAGTAATGGTACACGACCGATTTCCTTTAAATAAGTACGAACTAAATCTGTAGAGTCCTGAGCGGTTTTCATTGGATTCGATGGCGTTATCAGTGAGATATAAATTAAGAAAATTAAAGCAAACCATGCTGGTTTTCCAAACCAGATGATAAGCTTCGTGGGATTTGAGTTAAATTATTTTAATAAAATTAACATAACTTAACTAAATTCCCGAAGAGGGTGTAAGGTAAGATGACGCAAACAGTTTGGATTGCCAGACACGGAAACCGCCTTGACTTTGTTAACCCCGAATGGTTCAACATGGCAGAGCGACCCTATGATCCACCCCTTTCAGGAGATGGGGAACTCCAAGCCGCCCAACTTGCTCAACGCCTTGTAGGAGAAGGAATTAGGCATATATTCGCCTCACCGTTTTTACGAACTGTCCAAACGGCTAACCAAGTCGCAGAAATTCTGGATTTACCTATTAAGCTAGAGTTGGGTTTAAGTGAATGGCTCAATCCTGAGTGGATGGCAACTGAACCAGAAAGACTGCCTAATGAAGTCTTGCACAAGCAGTTTCAGCGAATTGACACCAGTTATACTTCCTGTGTAATCCCTGAATATCCAGAAACAAGTGTTGCTTTACTTAAACGAACAGGTGAAACGGCACAACGTATCACCGCTCAATTTTCAGAAGACTTACTACTGGTTGGTCACGGACCATCAGTAGTTGGAACCACTCAGGGACTAGTGGGTTCCACACAAGACATTAAAGCATCATTGTGCTGTTTAGTTAAACTAGTGCGCCAAGAAAAACAGTGGGTGATGGAACTTAATGGAGATACCTCTCACCTGAGTCAGACACAAGATGTCATCCGGTTTAATTGAAGGGTATAAGCTTCCTTAGCATACTAAGGTTTTTTTGTCAAAAGTCTACAGCCATAGTCTCCTTTGACTCATCATCTCACACTTCCTTTCGCCCAAGGGGCGACAGTGGCGCGAACGGGTAAGACCTAGGGTTAATCTGACTGAGAAACGCGCTTTGACCCATAACCAATCACCAAAGACCAATCATACACTAACTGTTCGTAAATTTACAGGTTTCAAGATAGACAAACTAGCTAAGACACCGTAGTTTCCACGAGGGATAGAAACTAAGACTGTGCAACAATTTAGGCATCATCGGGTGGTGTAATATCTTATCATCACCTAAGGTTGGGCGGCGAGTGTTGCCCCTATTTTCTTGGTATGGGCATGAATCGACGCCTTGCAATGGTCAGTGGTCAATGGTCAGCTTGCTAGCATGTAATTAGCACTTAGCCCATAACTAAAAGCTAGTAGCTGCGTGCGCAACTGACAATGGACAACTGACCTCAAATCCCCCGAATTGATTGGTGGGGATGGGCTGAAAATTATGGTAAAGCGTTGAGTTGATGGCGGGTGAATCTATGTCCAGTCTAGGCTAGATAGTTCCGCTCTTAGCTAATTTTATTGGTTATGTTACCTGAGCATGCACCCATGGAATCGAGCACTGGACATCAAAGAGTGGACTATTACCTCTTGAAAGTCCAAGCGGAAATGATTAACCAGATTGCCCAGGTTACAAGGAGGACGTTAGTCCTCAATGAATTGCTATATACCATAGCTAATCAATTACGTCAAATCTTGCAAGTGAGTGGCTGTTTAATGTTTCCCACTCACGACCCTCCAGCTATGGCAACTCATCAAGTTAGCTTTCCCATTACCCAATCAGTGGACAGTACAGCCGAGCCATGTCTGATCGAGGTATTTCGCCACCTATTTGAGAGTTATCACTCCTGGCTAGCTCAGGGCAAACCGTTGATTATTCCTGAATCGGAGGGAAAACTCCCACCAGAACTGAAGGAGTTAACCTATCCATGTGACATTCGTGCCATCATGATGGTGCCACTGCTGCATGGGCAGTCTTGTCTGGGTAGTATGACCTTGTATCAGTGCGATCACGAACGAGAATGGACAGTTCAAGAAATTGCCTTCATCCAAGGGATCGCCGATCATTTTGCCATTGCTCTAACCCACCAAGAACTTGAGCAACTCTATCAAAAACAAAGCCAAGAACTTAAACAAAAAGAGTCTGCACTAAAAGTAAGCGAGGCTAGAAACCGAGCACTCTTAGAAGCCATACCAGATGTAATCTTTCGTGTCAATCGGGATGGCTTTTACTTGGATTGGAAAGCGGCCATTGAAAACCCTGTGCTGTTTCTCACCAATAACTGTATTGGGAAACATTTACATAACTGTTTACCCACTGAGGTAGCAGGATTAATTTGGGAGCATGTGGAAATAGCCCTAGAAAGTGATGAGATGCAAGTTATTGAGTCCCCAGTCAGACAAGATGGTAAACTCCGCTACTTTGAGGCTCGTATTGTTAAAAGTGGGTTAGATGAAGTTGCTGTTATTGTCCAGGATATCACTGAGCGTATTGAAGCACGACTCACCCTAGCACAAGTCAATGATGCTTTGGAAGTCATAGTTCAACAACGTACTGCTGCTCTGAGGAAAGCTAACCAAGCACTTAAGGGGGAGATTATTGAGCGCCAGAAGGCGGAAGAGCAGTTGCGGCAGAGTGAAGAGCGGTTTCGTAATGTCGTAGAAATTAGTAGTAATTGGATGTGGGAGATGGATGAAAATGCTGTCTATACCTACGCTAGTCCGAAAGTCTGGGACTTACTCGGTTATGAACCATCAGAAGTAGTTGGCAAAACTCCCTTTGACTTAATGTCACAGGAAGAGGGAAAACGTGTGATGGAAATTTTGGCTTCCTTTACAATTTTAAAACACCCCTTTAGCAACTTTGAAAATACCAGAATTCACAAAAATAGTCAGTTAGTGATTCTGGAAACCAGTGGTGTACCAATTTTTGATCGTCTTGGCAATTTTTGTGGTTATCGAGGGGTTGATAGAGATATCACTAAACGAAAACAAACAGAATTAGAAATTCTCAATGCACTGGCTAAAGAGAAACAACTTGGGGAGCTAAAAACTCGATTCATAACCATGACATCTCACGAATTTCGTACCCCTCTAACAACGATTTGTTCATCAGCAGAGTTACTGGAACATTACGGTAATAAATGGTCAGACTATAAAAAAAAGAATCACCTAAATCGCATTCAAAAAATGGTTAAACATATGACCAGTATTTTGAATGATATATTGCTAATTGGTAAGGTAGAATCTGGTAAAATAGAGTTAAATTTAAAACCGATAGAATTAGATAAATTTTGCACCGATTTAATTAATGATTTTAATATTTATGATAGAAATAATCACATAATAATTTTTATTTATAACTTAGAAAAAATTGGTTATCAATTAGGAATTAATCATGAAAAAAATAATGCGGATATTTCGTTATCATCCACCCGACCGTATATGGATGAAAAATTGCTTAGGCAAATTTTGGAGAATTTGCTGAGTAATGCACTGAAGTATTCTCCCAATGGTACCACGGTTGAGCTTCAACTCACTTGCTCTGCCAATCAGGCTATCTTTAAAATCAGCGATCAAGGTATTGGTATTCCTGAAGAAGACCAAGGACTACTATTTGAGACCTTTCATCGAGGTACAAATGTCGGAACAATTACTGGCACTGGATTAGGATTGACAATTGTCAAAAAGTGTATCGATATCTACCAAGGTCAAATTGATCTAGAAAGTGAGGTAACTGTCGGTACAACCTTTACTGTAACCCTGCCAATATATTACTTACTATCAAATTAATTATGAGAAAAATATTAGTGATTGAAGATGAAGAGTTTGTCCGGGAAAACATTATAGAACTCCTGGATGCTGAAGGGTTTGATGTCATTGGAGCAGAAAATGGTCGTGTTGGTGTTAGTTTAGCGAAAGGAACTATCCCAGATTTAATTATCTGTGATGTCATGATGCCAGAAATGGACGGTTACAGTGTCTTAACATCCCTGCGTCAAGACTCAATGATGGCAACAGTTCCTTTTATTTTTTTAACAGCAAAGGCTGCTAAAAATGATTTTCGTCAGGGTATGGAACTAGGGGCAGACGACTATATTACCAAACCCTTTACTAGAGCAGAACTTCTAGGGTCAATTTCCAGTAGACTCAAAAAAAAAGCTGCTGTTCATAAGCATTACAATACTGAACTTCAGGAAGCTAAAAATAAACTCAATTACTTGATACACCATGACAGCTTAACCAATCTACCTAATCGGCTGTCCTTGCGAGAACGGTTTAAGCAAGTAAAACAACACATCGACGATAATCAAAAACTGGTTACCTTTCTATCTTTGGGTTTAGATCGGTTTAATCAAGTTAACAATAATCTCGGTCATTTTTGGGGAGATTATTTACTAAAATTTGTTGCTCAACGCCTCGCTGATTGTGTGGTAAATCAGGATACAGTTGCTCGTTTAAATGGCGATCAATTTGCTGTTATTATAGCCACAGCTAAACACAAACAAGATGTCATTAATGTTGTCCAAAGCATTCTTGACAGCCTTTCTCAAACTATCGTTCTGGATGATCAAGAAGTTTTTATCACCGCCAGTATTGGTATTGCTATTTATCCCCATGATGGTGAAGACGTTGAACAATTACTTAATCATGCCAACCAGGGGATGCTTCAGGCAAAGCGTCAGGGGGGTGATCAATATCAGTTTTACACCAGTGCCTTGAATGTCAATTCTTCAAATCATCTTAGTTTGCAGAGTAGTTTACGCTATGCTTTGGAACGGGAAGAATTCCAGGTTTACTATCAACCCCAAATCAGTCTCGAGACAGGAAAAATTGTTGGTGCTGAAGCTCTATTACGTTGGCATCATCCAGAACTCGGTTTAGTTCCCCCAGCAAAATTTATTCCGATCGCCGAAGAAACCGGTCTGATATTATCCATTGGAGAATGGGTATTACAGCAGGCTTGTAAGCAAGCTAAACTCTGGCAAAATGATGGATTTACCTCTTTCCGCATAGCAGTAAATTTATCAGGTCGTCAATTTAATAAACCGGATTTTTACGATAATTTAGTCAATATTTTGCAGTCAACTGATTTAACCTATCAAACTCTAGAATTAGAACTAACTGAAAGTATACTAGTTAAAAACACTGAGACGGCTATTCGTCAGTTGAATGAGTTGAAAAACCTAGGCTTAGAAATTGCAATTGATGATTTTGGTACAGGATATTCTTCATTAAGCTATTTACAACAATTTCCCTTTGATGTTCTCAAAATTGATCAGTGCTTTGTCCGTAATATTGTGCATAAGCCTAACCAGGCTGCTATTACTAAGGCAATTATACAAATGGCAAAAAGTTTAAATCTACAATTGATTGCTGAAGGAGTAGAAACTCAAGAAGAATTGGCTTTTATTTATTCTCATAAATGTGATCGAGTTCAGGGTCACTTGATTAGTAGGGCTTTACCAGCGCCGGAATTTAAACGTTTGCTCAATAGCGGTATTGGTTTCCCACTACCTCAAGTCAATTAGATTAGTTTCACAAAGCGCAAAACAATGGTAAAAACAAAAATTCTGTTAATTGAAGATGAACCTTCAGTACGAGAAAATATACTGGAGTTACTGGAGGCTGAGGATTTTGAGGCGATTGCTGGTAGTAATGGTCGCATTGGTATCGAGTTAGCCCAGGATGAATCGCCGGATTTGATTATTTGCGATGTCATGATGCCAGAACTTGATGGTTATCAGGTATTGCAGACCTTGCGTAAACATCCTGCTACGGCAACTATTCCTTTTATGTTTCTCACAGCTAGAGCTGAAAAAACTGATCAGCGCCAAGGAATGGAATTAGGAGCAGATGATTATCTAACCAAGCCATTTACTAGAGTAGAACTACTAGGCGCAATTACTACTCGATTGGAAAAGCAAGCTGCCCTTGAGTTGCAAAAAGATAAAAAAATGGATGATTTGCGCAGCAATATTACACTGTATTTGCCCTATGAAATGGATAAACCCCTCAATCGGATTCTGGATATTTCTAAACTAATCATGGAGAAATGGGAAAGTTTGGAACGATATCAAATTAAGACTATGGCAGAAGATATCCATCAGTCGGGTGAAAGGTTATTAAGGTTAATTCAGAACTTTTTACTTTATGCAGAGCTGGAAATAATCGCTACAGATTCCAAGAAAATAGAAAATCTGCGAAAGACTACCACTAAATTGCCTAATGCAGTTCTGGCTAATTTGATTCAGAATCTTGCTCAAAAGACAGGACGGGTTGCGGATTTGCAATTAGATTGGCAAGAGGCTACTATTGCTATATCACAAAACCGACTTAATAAAATGTTGGAAGAGTTAATTAATAATGCGTTTAAATTCTCAGAAGAGGGAACACCTGTTTGCGTAAATAGCTATTCAGAAAATAATACGTTGATATTGTCAGTCCACGACAAGGGACAAGGGATATCTGAAGCTGAAATGGCCGAATTGGAAGCGGACTTACAGTTTAAAGGTAACCTCTACGAACAACAAGGCTCAGGATTGGGGCTAGTGATTGCTAAACGTCTAGTTGAGTTACACGGTGGTAAATTAACAATAGATAGTACACTAGGAGAACAAACTACAGTGCAAGTAATGCTACCCCTAATCTCCAAAGGGCTACTCCCTTGACCAATAACCATATAGGATATACCATTTACCATGGACTTTATTTCCTGAAGTTCGTAGCTATCCTAGGAGAAAGAATAATATATTTTTAGTAGATGACTTGGGTAGGTTATATTTAAACCAAGAAGTGGAGGTATTTTGTTAGTTGGGTTGTAATCAACTTAACCGTTATGGCAGGACATAGTAAATGGGCAAATATTAAGCGTCAGAAAGCGAGGGTTGACGCAGTTAAAGGTAAGACCTTTGCTAAAATCTCTCGGGAGATTATAGTAGCTGCTCGCAATGGCATCCCGGATCCAGAGGGTAATTTTCAGCTGCGGCAAGCGGTGGAAAAGGCTAAGGCAGCAGGGATTCCCAATGACAACATTGAAAGAGCGATCGCAAAAGGAGCCGGTACCCTAGGCAATGAGAGTGACAATCTTGAAGAGATTCGCTATGAGGGGTATGGTCCAGGAGGCGTTGCGATCTTGATAGAAGCTTTTACTGATAATCGGAATCGGACAGCAGCTGACCTGCGCTCAGGATTTACTAAGAATGGTGGTAATCTGGGTGAAACAGGCTGTGTTAGCTGGATGTTTGAACAAAAGGGTGTCGTTACGCTTACAGGTGATATCACAGAAGACCATTTGTTAGAAGCATCCCTTGAAGGGGGAGCTCAAACTTATGAGTTGAACGAGGATTCCGAAGCTGTAACCGCTGAGGTATTTACAGAAGTTAGCAACCTGGAAAACCTCAGTCAAATTTTGAAAAATCAGGGCTTTGAGGTCAGTGAGGCGCAGTTGCGCTGGATTCCTAATAATACGGTGGAAGTGACTGACTCAGATCTGGCGCGGACGCTTTTAAAATTAATGGATGCTCTGGAAGACTTGGAGGATGTACAAAATGTCACCGCCAATTTCGAGATGTCTGATCAGCTGATGTCCCTGAGCATGATCTAGCAGATAGAATATTATAAACCACTATAGGTGATTTTAAATGTTTCGATCTGCCAAGACAAAGCAAAAGCGAACAAATGACCAAAAGGTATTAATGGCTAGATGCGCAGGCATCACTCCCCTCCGATTGCGCAAGAGGAGGGTTTTAGCGAAGTCCGGTGCTTTGTCCCAGGATGGAAACAAGCCAAACCATCTCCTCTTCAAGCCGTTCTTAAATAACCAGCCTCTCAAACTCACCTTCAAGAATGGGCAAGGGGCTTGTGCTATTCAAGTGGATCATTCTGTGGACTTGTCTGCTGCCCTAAACCAAATCGGTCTTCACGGCTCCCGTCCCGTTCTAGTGGTAGTCGGGGGGGCAAGCAAGATGAGTGATCAGAGTATGGCTCGTCTGCGCTTGTTGTTTGTCAATGTACTAGCTCCCATTGCTGAAACCCTAGGAGCCTGTGTGGTGGATGGTGGTACTGATACTGGGGTGATGCAGATGATGGGGCAAGCTCGTGCTGAGATTGCTGGCACCTTTCCCTTAGTAGGTATTGCCCCAGTAGGCAAGATTGCGCTTCCTGATGCACCCCCCTCATCTTCTGATCAAACATCACTGGAGCCAAATCATACTCATTTTGTGCTGATTCCTGGGTCTACCTGGGGTGATGAATCACCCTGGTTGGCTCGTATAGCTACTATCCTGGCACACGAAAAGCCATCAGTGACAGTAATGGCTAACGGTGGGGCGATTACCTTGGTAGATTTATTTGAAAACAAGAAAGCTGGACGACCATTGGTAGTTCTTGGGGGCAGTGGTCGGTTGGCAGATGAAATTACGATGGCAGTACGCTATCCAGAACAAGAAGCACGAGAATCTGTTACGGAACTATTACAACCAAATCACTTGCAACAAAATAATTTGACCTGTTACGACCTCTCACAACCATTCAGTGAATTGACTAAAATCCTCATGGAGGGACTGACGAGACAGTCAATGTACACATTAAAAAGTACATAAACTACACATAGACTGTCATGACGTCAGAAGTTGAGCCTACATACTCCCCTGGGCCAAACCCAACCCTCAAACGTGCTTGGGAACGTCAGCGTACCTATAGCAAAAATGCCACAGCGGCTCAGAAACGTTTCTTTTTGCTGCGGATCGGAATTCTGGTATTGAGTGTGTTGGCTACCTTGCTAGCTGTGGTCCACTCAGAGTTGGTAGACGTCCTTGGTGATTCACACCAGACGGTCAAAGTGATTCACTACATTCTTCTACTAGTGCCAATTGCTCTAAGTGTACTACTAGCAGGTGCAGTTAAGTTCGACAAAGGTGGCAATTGGATTCTGTTACGGGGTAGTGCCGAGGCAATTAAAAGGGAAATTTACTGTTACCGTGCCCAAGTTGGGGAATACAGTGATAACACCTCGCGGGATGCTAAGCTGGCACGCAAGGTCAAGGTGATTAGTCAAAGGCTAAAGGGAACCACAGTTCACCACACTAGTTTTAGCCCCTATGAGGGGGAAGTTTCCCGAAGAAAACGCTCATCACTAAGCAAAGATAAGACAAGCAAGGACAAGAAACATCAGGAAGCTCAACAGCATCATCAAGACGATAAGTTTTCTGACCTCATCCCCGAACACTACCTAGTCTGGCGAGTGGAAGACCAGTTTAAGTGGTACCGAAAGCGAACTAGGAAACTTGACATACAATTGCATGGCTACCAGTGGGGGGTATATATCTTAGGCGGTGTGGGTTCATTTCTGGTAGCGCTGGGTCAAGACACCTCGGTGGCGGTCACTACAGCCTTAGCTGCGGCATTTTCTAGTTTCCTGGAATTGAAACGGGTTGAGACAACGCTGATTGCTTACAACCAGGCAGCTGATGATTTGTACGATATAAGCACTTGGTGGCATGGTCTCTCAGACGAGGAAAAATTGGAGAAATTTGAGTTATTGGTGATTAGTACAGAGAGAACCATCCAAAGCGAAAATGTAGGTTGGGTGCAAGAGATGAATGATGCACTAGCAGAACTCTATGGTGAAACCGAGCAGTCGGAGGATAAGGGAACAAACCCGTCTCCGTCTAAGAAAGTCGATACTAAATGAGATCATTTATAATATTATTTACTGGCTTGACAGACTAGCTTTATTGTGGTAGTCATTGAGGCTATGGGCAGAGCACCAGAGGTGAGACCTACATCCTCACCATTGTTCACCTGTTACCCATCCGTTACCCATCCGTTACCCATCCGTTGCCCTGGGTGCATCTCAATGCATGCAATTCGACAAAAATTCTAATAAAATTCCGACACTACCTACACTACCCACTCTCCCTAAAATCCCCACGCTTCAGACACTTCCGGCACTTCCCTTCTTTTTTACAAAGATGAGATGCACCCGTTGCCCTTATTTATTTCTGAAAATTCTTCAAACTTGCTCGATTTACGAAATCCGGGGTGTTACAAGTGTAGTCTTAAGTAGATCTCCTCACCTAAACCCCTGGACAAATGACTACATTTTTCGATGCCTTCATCTCCTACGGACGTGCTGACAGCAAAGCCTTTGCTACTAAACTTGAAGCTAGATTAACACAATTTGGCTTAACGGTCTGGTTTGACCAGAAGGACATTCCGCCTGCTGTCGATTGGCAGCATCAGATTGATAATGGCATTGAGAGAACTCATAACTTCATTTTTATCATTTCCCCCCATGCCGTTAATTCAAAATACTGCCTCAAAGAAATTGAACTGGCTATTAAATACAATAAACGCATTATTCCTTTAGTGCATGTTAAATCTCCTCGGGAGAAAATTCCTACGATTATCCGTAAACTGAACTGGATCTATTTCCAAGATAAAATCAACGATTTTGAAGAGTCCTTTAAACAATTAATGAATTCGATCCGTAAGCATGCTGATTATGTAGAACAGCATACTCGGTTTTTAGTTAAAGCTTTGGAGTGGGACAGAAATCAACAACAAACTAACCACCTGTTAATCCAATCAGAACGGATTCAAGCTGAATCTTGGTTAAAGGTGCGGTTTAAAAAAGAGCAGGCTCCTTGTGTTCCAACGGATTTACATTGTGATTTTATTTGTGAAAGCACCAAAAATGCAAATAATTTAATGACCCAAGTGTTTATATCTTATTCTGATAAAGATCAAGATATAAAGGATAAACTTGGCAAAACCCTGATGCGGGAAGGAATCACAATCTGGAAACTTGAAACGGATATTAAAACCGGTATAGACTTCCAAGCGGCAATCAACCAAGGAATCGAGGAAGCTGATAATCTCATTTACTTAATTTCACCCAATTCGATTCAATCAAAATACTGTCACCAAGAGCTTGAACACGCTTTTGCTCACAATAAACGTATTATATCCTTACTGGTTGAATACACGGATATAGACCAAATCCCACCAAAAATTAGTTCATTACAATTCCTGGATTTTACTAAGTCTAACCATGAAGCAAACTACCGCTTCATGGCTGCTCAATTATTAAAAGAATTAAATCAAGATGCTCTCTATTACGAAGAGCATAAGCTTTTGTTAGTCAAAGCGCTAAAATGGCTGACCCAAAACCGCAATTCTAGCATTTTATTGCGGGGTCACAATTTAAACTATTACGAAAACTGGCTGAACGTAAATCGCCAACGCCTGGAACATCCACCCCTAGAGTTACATCAAGAATTTATTGCTGCTAGCACGAATCAACCAACGGAATCTTATCTAGACGTTTTTATTTCTTATTCTCGTACTGATTCAGATTTGGCTAGGAAGTTAAATGAGGCATTGCAGTTACAGGGTAAAACGACTTGGTTTGACCAAGAAAGTATTCCTCCGGGCAGTGATTTTCAAGAGGAAATCTATCGTGGAATTGAACATTCTGATAATTTCTTATTTATTATTTCCCCTGCTTCGGTAAATTCACGCTACTGTGCTGGGGAGGTAGACTATGCTCAGACATTAAATAAACGGTTTGTGACTGTGCTTTCTACACAGGTACCAGCAAAAATGCTACATCCTGGATTAGCTAGCATCCAGTGGATTGATTTCAACCGGCATCGAGGAGATTTTTATCCCAATTTCAGTGAATTGGTCAGAACCCTTGATACTGACCGAGAGCATGTGCGCAGTCACACTAAATGGTTGCAGCGAGCTAGGGAATGGCAGCAGTCTCACCAAGATACAGATTTGCTGTTGCGTGGCAGCGAATTTTCTATTGCCCAACAATGGTTGCTTGATGCCGAGACCAATGATAAACAGCCGACTGCGACACCTTTACACAAGGAATATATTGCTAAAAGTCGGGATGCCATATCGATTTTGAGAAAACGGGACAAGCGTCGATTAGTCATCTTACGGTTGTCCCTTAGTTTGATGAGTGCAGCATTTGGAGCAGCTGTTGGCTTTGGCTTGGTTGCTTTCATGCAATGGAAACGAGCAGAAACGGTTAGGGAAGTTCACATTAATGCTCTGAGTCGAGATTCACTGGCTCTGAGAAAATCACATCAAGAATTTGATGCCCTGATCGAAGCAATCAGGGCTGCACGGGAACTGCAAAAACAGATACGCAGTGTAAAACCTGAAACTGAGGCTCTGGTTAGGACAGCATTGCATGGAGCAGTGTCTTGGGTTAAAGAATACAACCGTTTGGTAGGCCATAACAGTTGGGTTACTAGTGTTAGTTTTAGCCCTGACGGTAATCTGATTGCCTCTGCTAGTAAAGACCATACTGTCAAACTTTGGAGCCGCAACGGTAAGGCACTCAAAACCTTGAAGGGACATAACGGTACCGTTTGGAATATTAGTTTCAGCCCAGATGGCAAGACTATTGCTACAGCTAGTGAGGATAAGACGGTCAAACTGTGGAACTTAGACGGAAAAAATCTCCAAACCTTTAAAGGACATAAGCGTGGAGTGCGCAGCGTCAGTTTCAGTCCCGATGGCAGGATGCTGGCTACGGCTAGTAATGATAATACTGTCAAGCTGTGGAGCCTCAATGGCAAGCAACTCCAAACCTTTGAGGGTATTGCGGCTGGATATCGCAGTATCAGCTTTAGTCCGGATGGCAAAATTCTGGCTTCTGCTGGAAGTAACAATACTATCAAGCTCTGGCAGCTGGATGGGACAAGTATTGCAACGTTCAAGGGGCATGAGGCTGAGGTTTATAGCGTCAGTTTCTCACCCCAAGGCAAGATGATTGCTTCTGCTAGTGAGGATAAGACTATCAAACTCTGGAGCCTTAATGGTCGGGAACTGAAGACTTTTCCAAAGCAATTCAGTGCAGTCAGAAGCGTCAGGTTCAGCCCGGATGGCAAAACCCTCGCCTCTGCTAGTCGGGATAAAACCGTTAAACTCTGGAGCCTTGATGGCTCGGAACTCCAAACCTTCCGAGGGCATCAGGCTGGAGCTTATGACCTTAGCTTTAGCCCAGATGGCAGGACCCTGGCTAGTGCTAGTGAAGATAAAACGATTAAACTCTGGCGCTTAGATGCGAAAACACCTCACACCTTCAAGGGTCATAGGAGTAATGTCTGGAGTGTGAGTTTTAGCCCAGATGGCAAAACTTTGGCTACTGCTAGTGAAGATAAAACTGCTAAGCTATGGCATTTAGATTATACCTGTGGCAAGGAAGGATTAGGGGAGAGAAGCTCTAGTCAAACTATCAATGTGCTGGATTTTTGTTTGACCCCAAACGTTCTAGAAAACCACAGGGATGTAGTGTTTAGTGTGAGTTTTAGCCCCGATGGTAAAACTATTGCTACGGGTAGCCGGGATAGTAGGGTTAGACTTTGGAATAAGGATGGTAAAAAAATCCAAACACTCCAGGGGCATCAGGCTGGAGTCTTTAGCGTTAGTTTCAGCCCTGACAGTCAGACTATTGTATCTGGCAGTTGGGATAACGCTGTCAAGCTTTGGAGTTTTAAAGGAAGAGAACCCCAAAGGTTTCAAAAGCTTAGGGCTGCGCTTAGAAGTGTTAATTTTAGTCCCGATGGTCTGATGATTGCTGCTGGTAGTGATGATAATACTATTAAGCTTTGGAGTCGCGGAAACTTATGTAATGGTGAATTAAAACCTGCAAACTTAAAACCTGCAAACTTAAAACCTGCAGTTGAATCAGACCATAACACAAATTTTTTGCCTTTTTGCTTAACTCCTACCATCCTCAAAGGTCATGATGATGTAATCTGGAGTGTCAGTTTTAGTCCCGACAGTCAGATGCTTGTCTCTGGTAGTGAAGACGAAACGGTTAAACTTTGGAGTAGAGACGGTAAAGAAATCCGAACTCTCAAAGGGCATGAGGGTAAGGTGTTTAGCGTCAGTTTCAGCCCAGATGGCAAGATGATTGCTTCGGCTAGTGGTGACAAAACGGTTAAACTCTGGAATTTGAAGGGGCAAGAAATTGAAACTCTGATTGGACATAATGAAGGGGTTTTTAGCCTCAGTTTCAGTCCCGATGGCAAAATGCTGGCTTCATCTGACTCCAGTGGCAATGTGATTATGTGGGATATGGATATAAGTTTAGATTTCAATGACCTTCTCGGTCGGGCTTGTGATTGGGTAGGGGATTATCTAAAGTATAATTCTGCAATCGATCAAAGCGATCGCACTCTTTGTGATGGCATTAAACCCAAATCAAAATAGACTGGATTAAGGAAAGGCAAGAGGCAAGAGGCAAGAGGCAAGAGGCAAGAGGCAAGAGGCAAGAGGCAAGAGTTAATAAAATAACAGATAAATTTAAGAGATAAATTGGGGATATAAAGGGAGAGACAGTTGTGGAAAAAGCATACACAAAAGACTTTAATTATTGGACACAACAAACAGCACAGTTCTTGCGAGAAGGTCGTTGGCAAGAGATTGACTTAGAAAATCTGATTGAGGAGGTTGAAGACTTGGGCAAGAGTGAAAGGCGGGGAATTATACCAAATCCGGTTATAATAGACTGAATACACAATCAGAATGTGAAATGCCCAA
>WTKN01000165.1 GCA_011524395.1 Moorena sp. SS36440bin_2 | reverse complement strand
TTCTGAAGCCATGTTTTTGAAACTCCAACTGTTCGAGCAATACCTGCTTGCATATATTTTCTCAAGTAATAGGTCATATATTCGGTTTTTTATTGACATTGGTATCGGCTTATTTGTCGGATTTTTAACAAACTGTCTCTTACAGTTTTTGCGGTGCGACCCCGGTCGGGTTTCCCGACCTAGGGAATGCGCACCAAGAGAAACAGAGATATTTTTGCTTTTTATTATGAGTGCTTCCATTTTTTACTGTTTGCTCACAATTACAGTAAGGGCAATTGGGTCGCGTTATTAAATCTGAAACTGTATTCATTGTTACAAGGCTTTATTGCTAACTTTATAAAGTTTTTTACTAATAAAAATTTAGCAGTTTCCTAAGAATTTATTAATCAGTATTTATGATTATTTAGATTTGGCTAATAAATAATAGTAAAATTGTTATATTTTTCCATAAAAAAATGCCTTCTTTAAGGTCAAGGCAATGTTGTATCACTACTTATTTATCACTACCTCTTTCTAATTAATGCTTGGGATCAGATTCGGTAAAGTTTGATTGACCCCGATGATACAGAAGAATTACAAGAAGCTGAAGATAGACTACGGCGAGTATTTCAGGCTAACTTGGCAGACTATTGTCAGGTAGATGGCTATGATATCTATGATGAACGAGTGTTTTAAATATCAGCAATTAATGCCCTGCGCAAGCGAGTTAAAAATCCAGAGGTGTCTCTTGATGGCACAGGGTTTCCGGAGTTTATGGGAGCACTCAATACATTTTTAACTAAGGAACGAGCCATTTCTGAATTACGACAAGCGAGAACCTTAGCCCGTCAAGGGAGTAACCATGTTCATGAAGCTATTGAACGTCGTATCCCCTTGCTAGAGCAAGATTTAAATGAGTTAAAAGAACGGATTAGTTCCGTTGAACCAGAATTTAATAAACTCAAGGATATTGGTGAGCAATTCAAGGATGAAATTAAAACTGTTCGTGATAATAAAGCGAAAGCGATCGCAGATTCATTTCGTACCTATGTTTTAAATTTAGGGAATACCTTTGAATCGGATTTTTTAGACTATCAACCTGAACTACGATTTATGGATTTCTTGAGTTCAGGGAAACGAGAAGCCTTTGAATCCGAGTTGAGAAAGGGATTTGAACGGTATATTAATGATAAATTGTCAGAGTGGAGTAAGACAGCTGAAAAAGAAATGGATGCTGCTTTTGAACAGCTATCTCGCAGCGCAGTAACCTACGGTGCTTCCTATACTAAAGTAACGGATAAAATTAATCAAAAATTAACCGGACAAACCGTAAGACCTGTCAGCAGCTACACTACAGAAGATAACGCTCCCGCTTGGGCAAAATGGGCAGCCGGATTATTTTCCTTAGCTAGGGGTAATCTAGCAGGAGTAGCTATGGCTGGAGCTGGTTTCGATTGGAAAAATATTGTACTGAATTTCATCACAGTCATGGGAATTGGTGGCATCATTAGCGTTGTTTCTGGGATTACTCTTGGACCAGTGGGTCTAGCCTTATTAGGATTAGGAGTTGGAGTCGTGCAAGCCGATCAAGCTCGTAAAGAATTGGTGAAAGCAGCTAGAAAAGAGTTGGTGAAATATTTGCCTGAGGTAGCACAAGAGCAATGGCAACCAATTTATGATGCTATCAAAGAATGTTTTGATGTGTATGAGCAGGAAGTAACTGAGCGGATGGATGATGATATTAAAGCTCGCAAAGCGGAATTAGATAATTTAATGAAGCAAAAAGAATCTCATGAAATCAATCGGGAGCAAGAATTAGCTCGGTTGAAACAGTTAGAGGCTGATGTCGCCTCCCAAGCCCAAAAGGTTGAGACCGCTTATCAGAATTTTGTGAATGCGATCTAAGCATTCAGCCGTCAGTGGTCAGTAGTCAGCCGTCAGTGGTCAGCCGTTGACCTTTGGCACCTCAAGTAGCGCTAATCGCTGTTCGCTGAATACTTACATCAAATGCGCAAAGCCTGAATTACCTGCCGTTTCAATTCCACAAATTCCAGGGTTAGCTTTGTATCCAGAGTACGAACAGCGGGTAACTCAATCATAATCTTATCGCGGATGCAACCCGGATGAGCTCCCATCACATAGATACCCTGGGATAAGAACACCGCTTCTTCCACATCATGGGTAATCATCAAAACGGTAATATGGGTCTTCTCCCAAAGTCCAAGGAAGAATTCCTGCAATTCCTCCTTAGTTTGGGCATCTAAGGCTCCAAAGGGCTCATCCATCAACAGCACTTCCGGTTCATTAGCCAAGGCTCGTGCGATCGCAACCCGCTGTTTCATCCCCCCTGACAGCTGTTTGGGGTAGGCATTAGCAAAGCGGCTTAGACCGATTACATCCAAATAGTAAGCAATCCGTTCTTGGGATTCCCCCTTAGGCAATCGTTGTAACCTCAGACCAAAGCCGATATTATCAGCAATGGTTAACCAGGGAAATAGGGTATAGTTCTGAAACACCATGCCCCGATCCCGACCAGGACCTAAAACCACCTCACCATCTACCTTTACATGTCCTTTAGACGGAGGAATTAGTCCAGCGATAATGTTGAGCAAGGTTGATTTGCCGCAGCCAGACGGTCCAACTATACAGACAAATTCATTCGCCTCAAGATCGAGATTAATATCCTTTAGCACTACCAATTCTTCCCGTCGGTGCCGAAAACTTTTGGAAATATCACACACCTCTAGCTTAGGCAAATTGTGATTATTGATCATTTTTAAAGGGTGCATCTGATACTTGTAAAAAAGAAGGGGAAGTGTGGGAATCGGGAATCGGGAATCGGGAATCGGGAATCGGGAATCGGGAATCGAGAATCGGGAAAATATCTGAAGCTATCAGCTATCAGCTATCAGCTGAATACTTACCCTTAAACCTTAAAACTTAAACCTTAAACCTTCATAAACTTTGGCCAAAGGCCAGGCTACGCGAACAACCTTCAACCTTATTAAACCTTAACCCTTAACCCTTAAACCTTAACCCTTAAACCTTAACCCTTAACCCTTAAACCTTAAACCTTCATAAACCTTGGCCAAAGGCCACGCTACGCGAACAACCTTCAACCTTATTAAACCTTTAACGCTCAACAAATTGCTCAGACCAAGGAACAGTTAAGCGAAAAAGCAACCTAAACCCAAAATCCAGCATCAACCCAATCAATCCAATCACTAAAATACAAAAGAGCACTTTATCTGTTTCTAGGAATCGTTGAAAATAGATAATCTTGAAGCCCAAACCATTTTCAGCAGCAATTAATTCCGCAATCACCAGAAAGTTCCAGGCACCAGCAACATTAACCCGCATCGTATCAATAATATTTGGTAGAGTTGCTGGTAGAATCACTCGAAATAATACATCAACCCGATTCGCCCCCAAAGTGTAAGCTACATTCAGCATTTCATCAGGAATGAACTTGACAGCATCAGCAATCATTATGGCGTTGTAGAACACAATTCCCAAGAAAATAATTATGATCTTTGCGGTTTCACCTAACCCTGCCCATAGAACAATTAGGGGCATAAACGCTGCCACTGGCATATAGCGTACAATACCGACAATCGTACCAAACAGGCTCTCCATGCTGTAGAATGTCCCCATGGCAATGCCAATGGGAATACCAACTACTGCCGCAAACAGAAAACCAACTAGCACACGGCTGAAACTGGCGATAATATCAGTCAGTAACTCTTCTTCTGTCAACATCTTCCAGCCAGCTTTCAGGACAACCATCGGACTTGGCAAGAATCTTGGGTCTACTAATTCTTGATAGCTTAGGAAGATCCAAACTAGCAGGGGTACCACTAAAGCAATGATGGTGAGCAGAACACTGAGCCAGCCAGGAAAGCCCTGACGGATACTCCAAAATACAGATGGTCGTAGATAACGTTTGCGGGGAGAAGATATAGGTTGTGGCACAGGGGTCTTAACTGACAGCAGATTTAGGTAATGTTTTTCTAGTATCTTTCTAAAGCGGCTTTCACAAATTTCGGTTCCAGAAATTGCTCCATATCAGGAATAGTATCAATCTTGCCTTGCTTTGCCAAAAACCTCGCCACATCCATCAAGGGCTCCAGTAAGTAGGAATCACTCTGCTTATTTCCTAGCATCTCCAGATTGGCACGAGCATCTGGGAGACTAATCCCTTTTAGATCAGCAGCTAGGGCATCCGGCTCAATTTTCAACTCCTTCGCTGCGATCGCTAACCCTTCCGATGGATATTGATTGAGAAACCCTAGTCCTTTGAAAACCCCTTTGACAAAGGCTTCCACCGCCTCTGGGTTAGCTTCGATATACTCAGTGGCAAACAGATAAACATCAGTAATCGCTGTTGGTATTTGGGACGAGTCGTAGATAATGCGTCCATCAGGTTGAGCCAAGTTAGCCTGTTTTAGGAATGGTGCATAGGTAACAGCAATGTCCACATTCCCGACCTGGTAAGCTGCTGCTGCTCCCGCTGGATCCACATTCACCAAGGTAACATCCCCTTCACTCAACCCAACTGCTGTGAGTACTTTTAGTAGAAAGAAATGGCTAACTGCCCCTTTTTCAACAGCAATCTTCTTACCCTTAAAGTCCTTAATGCTACTAATACTGTTGCGGGCTAAGATGCCATCCCCACCAACGGAGTTATCCTCTACCAAAACAATGCGATAGTCTTTGCCCTTAGTTGCCAATAAGACTGCTTCAGAAGTTACAGGAGCAATAGCATCCAGTTTTCCTGCTAAAAAGGCAGAGATATAATCCGGATTATACCCAAAGGTTTTCAGGTCAACCCTTAGCCCCAGTTCCTCAAAGAAGCCTTTTTTGAGCGCAATCAAAAGAGGAGTCAAACCAATCCAAGTGGTCACCCCTAGAGAGAAAGACATCGATGGGCTAGGCTTAGAATCAGCCAATTCATTCCCAGAAAAGCCTTGATGTAAGGGAGTACATGCCTCTAGGATAACGCTGCTGGATGCGAAGATTAGCCATTGCAGAGTTTGGCGTCTTGACCACAACTTGAGTCTTTGTAGAACCATATCATCTTCCGTTATATCCGTTACATGGGTTAACCCATCCGTTTCCAGTTAACTCCTGAAGACGGTATGTTTAAATAACATTTTGTTATTTTTTTGGGGTGAGGGGTTGCGCCCCTCATTATTTGTGTTATATTTAGATCAGTAGATGCACCCTGATGATTAAGAGAGCCGCACTTGTGACTCTCTTCTTTTTTTTTAGGGTCACAGGGGGAGAGTGGAAGTAAACCTGTAGAATAGGCATCTTGCGACCGAAGCCCTCAACTATTTGAGTAGGCTATGCATTGGCTCAACGTTACTATTAACAGTCAACAGTCAACAGTCAACAGTCAAAACTTTGAGTAATTTCTTGTAGGTATTAATTTACTACAATCTCAAAAAAATACCCAAAAATACGGTTTTATCAACTAGAGATGATCCAGCAAGATAAAGCTGAGTACTTTTATACCTTCTCAAACTACTATTTAATTTGATTCGTCAAATAAATTGTTCCTGTGAGCATCATGCTTGTGCAGGTAAGATGCCTGTGCTAAGGTTCACAAGTATAGTAATGTTTATCAATATCTTTACAAGGACGTTAGGTTATTGCAGTTAAAAATGCTCATTACTGAGGGGTAATAACCTTTTTTTGTAGTTTATTTTAAAATTAATTAATAAAAAAACTACAATTATCAAAATATATACAACGATTTAAACCATTAATAATTAACAGTATAAACTAAGTAACTTAACTATGATGAATACTGAACAAAACCATGCTCCTCTAATTCTGGTTGCCGATGATGATACACAAACGCGGAAAATGCTGTGTAAACTTATGGAAAATGAGGGATATAACGTCGAAGATGTAGGAGATGGCGAGCAGTGTCTAGCAGCTTATATTGAACTAAAACCCGATATAGTTTTGCTGGATGCTATGATGCCAGTGATGGATGGGTTTATGTGTTGCGCCCAAATCCAAAAGCTACTTAAACATGAATCAACACCAGTATTAATGATTACTGGACTTAATGACCAAGCTTCCGTTGATTGGGCATTTGAAGTCGGAGCAACGGATTATATAACTAAACCCATCCAACCATCAGTTCTAAGGAAGCGTGTCCGTCGTCTGATCGAAGCTAATCGAGCAGAAAAAACCTTACGGGAGAGGGAGAAACAATATCGTTCTGTGGTAGAAAGTGTTAAAGAAGTATTTTTTCAAGTTGATGCCACTGGACACTGGAAATTCCTCAATTCTGCCTGGACTACTTTCACTGGCTTTACTGTAGAAGAAAGTCTAGGGAAAAATTGCCTAAAATTTATTGATCCTGATGATCACGAACGTTATCAACAATTGTGGCAGTCTCTAGTCAACGGTGAAAAGGATTCCTTTAAACATGAAATAAGATATGTGACCAAAACAGGGAAGTGCCGCTGGGCAGAGATTCATATTCATTCAAGCTTGATTATTGATGGTGTGGTTGCCGGTTTTTCTGGTATGCTGCAAGACACCACTGAACTTAGAAAAACTCAAGCTTTAGAAAAAGAGAAAATCAAATTGGAAGCGGATATCCAAGAACGAGAACGTCGCTCAGAAATCATTCGCAAATCCCTAGAACAAGAAAAAGAACTCAGTGAACTTAAATCTCGGGTTATTAGTACGATATCTCATGAGTTTCGTACTCCAATGATGATGATTCAATCCTCTACTGAATTGCTAGCTAAGTACAGTGATAAATTGTCAGACGATAAAAAACTGAAACATTTTAAACAAATTGGATGGGCGGTTGAACACATGAATCAACTCCTGACCAATGTGATTTTCCTAGATAAAACTGAATCAGGGGAACTTGATTGTCATCCTGAATACTTGAATCTAGATAAACTATGCCAAAAAATCATTAATAATTTACAGGTTACTTTAACTAGTGACTATAAAATAGATTTTTCCAGTCAGAGTAATTCTAGTCAAGTTAATTTAGATGAACAGCTAGTTGGACAAATTTTGACTAATATACTATCTAATGCAGTTAAATATTCTCCCCAAGGAGGCATCATTAAGTTTGACGTATTTTGTCAGCCAGAAGAAGCTATTTTAACTATTCGGGATTCAGGGATTGGTATTCCAGCAAAAGAAAAGCAACGAGTCTTTGAATCTTTCTATCGAGCCACTAATGTTGGTGCTATAAAAGGAACAGGATTAGGTCTAGCTATTGCTAAAAAATGTGTTGAATTGCATCGGGGTAAGATTAACCTAGACAGCGAAGTTGGTGTGGGAACAAAGTTTCAAGTAGTCTTGCCATATTTGGATTAGATATAGCAATTCTACTACTTGTGAGGTACAAATATCTGGGTTTTAGGGAGCAGGGAGCAGGGAGCAGGGAGTCGGGAGTCGGGAGTCGGGGTTGCGGAAAATGAACAAAATTACAACAATCCCCGACTTGTGAACAAGCCGGGGAAGCATAGTATACCAATCCGTGTAGGAATTGTGAGAATTTTTGTTCTCTTTTCCCTACTCCCGTCTTGATGCAGTCGCTCATGGGGGAAACCACGGCAATAGCGAGTGGGGGAGACCCCCAAGACCGCACTGGCTCCCCAAGACCGCGCTGCATCGCTACTCCCTACTCCCTGTTCCCTGTTCCCTATTCCCTGTTCCCTGTTCCCTGTTCCCTTTTGTATAGGTATTGGCATTTGGATGGGGAAAATCGTCCTCGCTTCAGCTCGGGTGAAATATGGGGCTAAACAGGTCTTGCCCTTGAGAAAAATCCCTCAACCATGAGGGTTGTAGCTGACGGGTTTACCTGCTGAAGTCCGTCATTTTTTTTTAATCGGGCTTTCAGCAGGTATGAGGACTTAGGATTTGACAAATTGACAGTAATGTGATTTACGCTCAAATTGTTGCAACAATCTTATGGGAGATTGAGTAGGAACGGGAATGTAGGGTTTGAGATGAGGTTTATGAGGTTTGATATGAGTTTTATGAGGTTTTATATGAACTTTATGAGGTTTTAGATGAGTAGTATGAGGTTTGAGATAAGTAGTATGAGCTTTTACATGAGCTTTTATATGAGGTTTTATGAGGTTTGAGATAAGTAGTATGAGGTTTGAGATAAGTAGTATGAGGTTTTATATGAGCTTTTAGATGAGGTTTTATATGAGTTTTATGAGATTCAAAACTGTGAAAAATCCTAAGATAGTTATGTGTAGGGCAACCAAAGAATGTAATCACTTCTTTTTTCCTACAATCCCTTTGTAAACAGTCAATCTAACAGGAGTTAGTTATGGTAACTTTTAAATCTGCTCATGGTGAGGAACACCAGCATATCTACGGTGCTGTTAAAGGAGACGGCACTAGCATTTGGGGTACTCAACACCCCTCTAATGACGACTACTCTGTTGAAAAAAAGAGTGCAGGGCATTACAAAATAACATTTACTAACGAATTTAAGTACGAGCCTGGAGTAATCGGTTCAATTTATGGGGATGATAACAGTGGTTTCTTCTCTGTTTCAGTATGTAGGGTTTCAAAGTCTAGTTTTGAATGCTACACTACTGATACCAGAGGGAATGCATATGATTATTATGGTTTCACCTTTCTTGCTTTTGGTGAAAAGAAGTAAACTGACTAGGAGAAATAGCGGTTATAGCCCTTCCATAAAATTATACAAAATCAGCTGTATCACAGCAGGTATTTGTTGGTGACCTTAGTCGTTGCGAGCCTAAAACTACTCAGACAGGTCAAACTAGAAGTGTTAGCTCAAGCGCTACCGTTGCCTATTTTGTTTGAGAGTCGTCGCCCTGTCATAGCATGAATAGCAAGTGTAAAGAAACTTACTCTAAGGCTGAAACTCAATCACTGTAAGCGTTTCAAAATCGTTTTTTTAAAACGATCACGCTTATCAATTTAACTAATGCTTAATTTGTACAGTAATTGGAAGGTTTCAAGGGTTTGATTGGTCTAATTCTCAGAGGGTTTAATTGGTACGCTGATTTTATTTCTCTTCCATAACCATTGATCTTCATAGAAATGATCCAAGGATGTGATTTTAAGAATCACATCCTTGGATCTTTTTTATGGAATTAGTCGTTAAAACAAGGAGAATCCAGGTGTTGCGTCAGTCAAGTAATGAATAGGAGATTAGTGGGAATCCTGCCCGCGCGAACATAAGCAGGAAACTGGCAAGATGCCAGTTCCACGCAAGATGCCCATTCTACAGGTGCGACCCGTGGCGAATTTAATTCGCCACGGTCAAGTGTCCACTAACCTTCAACCTTCAACCTTCAACCTTCAACCTTGGCCAAAAGGCCACGCTACGCGAACAACCGTTAACAAGCCCTTATAACTGAGGTACATACTGTGGCTTCTCAGGCACATCGGTGTACTCAGCCACAATTTGACGGAACTCTTCACCCTCAATAGTTTCCTTTTCAATCAACAGATCCACCAATCGGTCAACCGCATCTCGATTATCCCGAATGATCTCTCGTGCTTCTTGATGGCAATGTTCTATAATTTGACGAACTTGCTGATCAATCCGAGCAGCAACCTCTTCAGAGTACTCTGCCCTAGACATTAATCCCGCACCGAGAAAGACTTCTCCCTCTTGGCTTTCTAAGGACAGAGAACCTAAGTCACTCATGCCGTAGCGAGTTACCATTTGCCGTGCGATCCCAGTCAATTGCTGCAAATCACCACCGGCACCAGTAGTTACTTCCGCATCACCGAATACTTCTTCTTCCGCAGCTCGACCGCCTAACGCTCCAGTAATGCGAGCCAAAAGCTGAGCTCTGGTAATTAAACCTTGCTCTTCACTAGGAGTAAACCAGGTTAAACCTTGAGCTTGTCCTCGGGGAATCAGGGTAACTTTCTGTACGGGGTCGTGATCCTTAACTAGGGTACCAATAATAGCGTGACCAACTTCATGATAAGCAATCAATCGCTTGTTCTTGCTATCTACCAGGGGAGTACCTTCCATTCCAGCCACTACCCGGTCAACCGCATCATTGATTTCCAGCATTGTAATCGCTTCTTTGCGACGGCGAGCAGTCAGGATAGCAGCTTCATTGAGGAGGTTGGATAAATCAGCACCAGTGAATCCAGGAGTCCGTCTTGCGATTACTTCGATGGAAATTTCTGAAGCCAGTTTTTTATCCCGAGCATGAACTTCCAAAACCTTAATCCGCCCTTTCAGGTCTGGGGGATCTACCATCACCTGGCGGTCAAAGCGTCCGGGACGTAACAGAGCTGTATCGAGTACATCCGCACGGTTAGTAGCCGCAATCACGATAATGCCGGTGTTTCCTTCAAACCCGTCCATTTCCGTCAGCAATTGGTTTAGGGTTTGCTCCCGTTCATCGTTACCACCACCAATTCCAGCTCCCCGTTGCCGTCCTACCGCATCAATTTCATCGATAAATATCAAGCAAGGGGCATTTTCCTTAGCTTTTTTGAACAAGTCACGAACCCTAGAGGCACCAACACCTACGAACATTTCCACGAATTCGGAACCAGAGATACTAAAGAAAGGCACTCCTGCTTCACCAGCGATCGCTTTTGCTAAGAGGGTTTTACCAGTTCCAGGAGGACCGACCAGCAGCACACCTTTTGGTATTCGTGCTCCGACAGCGGTAAACCGTTCGGGTTGCTTGAGGAAGGTAACTACTTCTTCGAGTTCCTCTTTGGCTTCTTCGATACCTGCCACATCATCAAACAAGACCCCAGTTTTCGCTTCCATCATGAACCGCGCCCGGGATTTCCCGAAATTCATGGCTTGACCAGGACCACCATTCATGTTGCTGGAGCGACGGAATAGGAAAAATAATCCCGCAATCAAGAGAATCGGAAAAATTAAATTCCCCAGCAGTCCCCAAATTGCCCCATCATTGCGAGCGGGATGGGATGTCAGAGCAATATTAGAGTCTCTGAGCTTAGAAATCAGTTCCGGCGCACTAATGGGCAGATCTACTCGCAGCCGCTGTAAGCGGTTATCAAGATCCACATCCACAGCTTCTACAATCGCTGTGCGACCACTATCATAGAGGTCAACACTAGTGACTCTACCGGAATCAATATAGTCTAAGAAGCGACCATAGGTCATGCGAGTACTGGCAGTATTACTACCCATATTCCCGGTAGTACTGGCAAATGTTCCCTGCCAAAAGAAAAAACCAATGACTAGGGCAGGTAATGTCCAGAGTAGGAGTATTCTCCAAGAAAATTTCATGTTTTATTCGCCTCTATTACTGGTAACGAATGCTGGTATCACCCTGTTAGGGAGGATTTGATTACAAAAGAATTCAAGATCAAAAATTGATTGAATACCCTAAAACCGTTTGCCTATAGTATTTTTGTATTTTCTGTCAATACCTTTGATGGGTATTGCCACATAACTCGTGATAACACAAGTTATTGTAACGTTATTTTAACTAAATTTAACATAACTCTCATCATCTGAGCAAGGGAGTTAAAATAATCGCAAAAAAACAAACAGTAGCGCGCCTGTTTACCTCAGCCCTATGGCCAAAAAAAACAGACGCGCTAGTTTTATCTAACTCCTCGAAAAGGAGGATTTAGTTTATACCAGCCGTAACCTAGTAGGTTTGTACTAGTAGGTTTCTACGTGCCAGCGATGTGCTTTCTTCATTTGCTGTCTGTATGGAGTCCAATCTACATCCTCCTTACCAGCTGCAGCGGTCAAAGCCTCATCAATACCACCTTCCATACCTTTTAATCCGCAGATGTAGGTGTGGGTGTTTGGTTGCTGCATCAGCTTCCACAATTCGTCAGCATGTTCCGCCACCCTGTGCTGGATATACATTTTGCCCCCTTCAGAATTCTTCTGCTCACGGCTAATGGCATAGGTGAGGCGGAAGTTATCTGGGTTATTATGCTGCATTGCTTCTAAATCATCTTTGTAGAGGATGTTAGGGGTAGTAGAAATACCAAAGATCAGCCAAGCCAAGCCCTTGAACTTGTAATCTTCGTGCTGCTCCTTAAACATCCGCCATAGGAAAGCGCGGAATGGTGCAATACCAGTACCCGTTGCCATCATGATGATATTGGCATTGGGGTCTGATGGCAGCAACATCTCCTTACCTACCGGTCCAGTGATTTTGACATCATCCCCTGGATTCATATTGCACAGGAAAGTAGAGCAGACACCGTTTACGGTCTCCCCAGTTTCGGGATGTTTGTACTGCAGCTGTCTGACACACAAAGATACTGTCTTATCATCCAGGTCATCGCCGTGACGAGTAGAAGCAATGGAGTACAGACGAAGCTTGTGGGGTTTCCCTTTGTCATCAGTACCATCGGGAATAATGCCAATACTTTGACCTTCGAGATAGCGCAGCTCACTTCCAGAAAGGTCAAATTTCAGGTGACGGCAATTACCAATACCCCCTTCCCGGACTAGTTGTTCGTTTGATATACACTTACCAATGAAGGGGTTTTTGGGTCGATAGGTATTGACAGGGATACCATCTTTTGCCTTTTTGGCTTTTGCTTGAGTCATAGGCTTAGTTGTGTTTTCTGACTGGGTAGGTTCTGTTTGGGCCACTGACCCATTAGCAGCACTACTGGATAGAGGTTTAATGCTGACAATCTTCCCTCCCATGCGAGCAATCCGCTGCATTTCCTGCTTCATGCGGTTATAGGGCACCGTCAACAAAACCGTGCCACTCTGACGAATCGGTCCATTTTGACGAAGACCGACTACCTCATAAAGGTAAGTGCGACTACCAAATTCTGTACTAGTGCTGGAATTAGTAGACTCGCTAGGACTAGACATTGCTTCTATTGCTCCAAACCAAACTGACTATGTATTGCTAACTATGTATTCCTAAGACTTGCCTTGGCACCACAAACGGACTCACGGTCGATGGGTGAGCGGCTAGCTAGTAATAACCCCGAATAATGCCTTATTAGCGTAACATTGTAAAGCTATGCCCAGTAATGTTTTCGTTTATCAGGGAGAGAATTAGTGTAGAGGCACTGCTAGGCACTACTCTCAAGTTACATGATGAGTAACTCAAAAACTGTAAATCCTGAGTCAATTTAATTTTTTCTTTAAAAAATGCCCAACAAACCTTAGCATAAGTACTAAGCGAGGTAATGCTACTGACAATCAGCCTTGTATAAGCAATCTGGTTTTGGTAGAATCCACTATGAGCAGCTAGTAGTAAATACTTAAGCAGAGCTTGGCTTTGGTCTTCCCTAGTGGTTAGTACTTAAGCGAGTGGATTTATGGTGGCATGTTATCAAGCACCACTATAAGCGTGTGTCAGATTGCTCCCAGGCTTGGGCTTTGGCTTACTGAAAACTGATTTGAGAATATGTTTTACGTTAGAGGGAAGATATGACCACAGATCTGGAGAGGGTGGTAGTTATAGGAGTTGCTGGAGACTCAGGATGCGGTAAATCAACGTTTCTGAAGCGTTTGACCGACCTATTTGGCCAGGAGTTCATGACGGTGATTTGTCTGGATGACTATCACAGTCTGGATCGTAAACAGCGCAAAGAGAAAAAAGTTACTGCCCTTAATCCTAAGGCAAATAACTTTGACTTGATGTACGAGCAAATCAAAGCGCTCAAAGAAGGTCGGGGCATAGACAAACCTATCTACAACCATGAGACCGGTGAACTTGATCCACCAGAGCGGATTGAGCCAAATAAAGTTGTAGTGATTGAAGGCCTGCACCCTCTTTATGATGAGCGGGTGCGTGATCTGGTTGACTTCGGGGTTTACCTAGACATTAGCGATGAGGTCAAAATCCAATGGAAAATCCAGCGGGACATGGCAGAACGGGGCCATCGTTATGAGGATATCCTAGCGTCGATTGAAGCTAGACGTCCAGACTTTGAAGCTTACATTGAAGTCCAGAAGCAATACGCTGATGTGGTCATTCAAATCTTTCCCACCCAGCTGCTTCAGGGAGAGGCAGCTAAGGAAAGCAATCTACTGCGGGTGCGCCTAGTTCAAAAGGAAGGGGTGGAAAACTTCAACCCAGTTTATCTGTTTGATGAAGGGTCAACCATCGATTGGAGACCTTGTGGTCGCAAGCTAACCTGTGCTTATCCTGGTCTGAAAATGTACTATGGGCCAGACAGCTACATGGGCAACGAAGTCTCTGTACTAGAGGTAGATGGTCAGTTCGATAACCTAAACGAGATGATTTACATCGAAAGTCACCTCAGCAATACCTCAACCAAGTACGATGGAGAGATGACTGAGTTATTGCTCAAGCACAAGGATTATCCTGGCTCTAACAACGGTTCTGGGTTGTTCCAGGTTCTTGTTGGTCTGAAGATGCGGTCAACTTATGAAAGCTTGGTATCTGCTCCAGCCAAAGTAGCAGCCAAGGTGTAGTATGGTCTACAGGAGCTGATGGGAAAACTGTTTGCTTGACTCACATTCCATCAGCTTCCTCAGAGGGAACAAACCGAATCAGAGCATAAGATTGGCATGGTATCGGATAGAGTTATAAAGATTTGGATAGCTAGCGTTTTGGTGTTTTTTGTGATGGTGGAAATCTACCAGTGGGTTAGACAGGTAACTCTACCACTACCAGTGTTTATCTTAGCAGGAGCCTTATTAGCGATCGCTTCTAACTATGGCAAGCATCCAGGCTGGATTTTTCGCCAGCCTTCCTTTCCATCTGATTCATCTGATCCCAATTTAAGCCAAGGCAGCCAAGACCAAGACATTGCCAATACTGCTAAATTAAACACTACAAAGCAGTCCTTATTTCCTACCTTGCCTCTCCCACAAAAATCAATTTCTTTTATTATCAATCGTCCTTTTCAAAAAAAGGATGAGTGAAGAATTCATCTAAGCATTCAGCAGTCAGCAGTCAGCTGTCAGCAGACGTAACTCAGATTAAACGAATGCTTACCTCTTTCATCAAAAGCTAATAGCTGAACGCGCACGCGTGCGCGTAGCGCTTAAGCTGATATCAACGGTTCATATTCCGCTTCATTTGCTCCAACTCTTCATCCATTTCCCAGCTTTTAAACTGTTGCTCTAAAGGGTCTACACCAGAAGGGATATTGTATTGGTTACTCTTGGTAGTCTGATTCCATGCAAATGTCTGGGAGTTCTCCTTTGGCTGACCACTTGCCCGAGCTGCTGCTGTATCTCTAGCTTTAGCCTGCACTTCAGCGCGACGGTTTTTAATCTGTTCTTGGAGTTCTTTGGCTTTAGTAATGCGCTGTTTAACCCCTTCCATCTGGCCCCAAAGCTGATTGCCTTGACGTAACAGAGCTGCTTCCCGCTCTTGAGCTCCTTTAGCCAAATCAAATCTGTTGTGGGACTTAGCCTTTTCAATACGCTCATGCCAACGTTGAATGTCTTTGGCAACGGCAAGAATTTGGTCTTGCAACCGCTTTTCCTGTTGCTGTAAGTCAATAATTAGCCGCAGTGTGTCTTTTTCTTGCTCCCGCAACTGCTCCTCTAGTGCCTGTAACTCTAGATGAGGATTGTTGCGGAGAAATTCTTCTAGACGACTTTCTAGAAATCGATTCAGGTCTTCAAATAGTCCCACTGCACCACTATCCTAGATCCTATTAGATCATATATCTTTCACTCTGTTATATCAACATATCTCAGGTTATCTGAAATAGCTACAAAAAAACTATATATAGTGAGTTAAAAATAGATAATTTAGAAGTGGGCATTGGGCATGGGCTCACTATACCTATAGTAATAATATCACAAATTAACATATGACAGATCAGGATGCCCCAAACTCAGAATAGATTTCAAGCCAATGGCAAGAAGTTTCCCCCTCTGTTGAATCTCTAATGCCAGGGTTCAACCTGAATTTCAAAATCAATCATAGGGTACGAGCCTCTGGTCATATACCTCAAACTAGTTATGGTATATCACTAGAGGCACTGGACTAAACTCTCCCTCTAAATAGAGGATAACAGAAGTGATTCGCAAAATTTGTGGGAAGCGTGAGACTAAGGATTGGGGCACTAATAGTACTAATAATAATTGCCTTTATTTTGCCAAAAAAATATTTAAAATATATATAATTTTTAGTTTTTTTCTGCTGGAAAAAAAGTTTTTTATTGAAAAATAACAATCTTCTTGCAGAGAAATTTAGAGACCTATTAGTTGACTGTTGTTGTTGGCAGATAACAGAGTTTTGCTTGTATCATTTATATTAGACCTCTTGCAAAAGTCTTTCGTGGTAATATAAAGTATTTTGGCTCTTCCGTACTTGTTATGCTAAATAAAAGGGAGCAGGGAGCAGGGAGCAGGGAGCAGGGAGCAGGGAGCAGGGAGCAGGGA
>WTKN01000399.1 GCA_011524395.1 Moorena sp. SS36440bin_2 | reverse complement strand
AAGTGCTTGACAATTTTGGGGAAGAATATGTAATTAATTTTGTTTAGGTGCTTAGAAGGACTAGAAGGAGAAGACCCGCCAGAAGTAGAAGTAGAAGAAGAAAACCAGGGCATCTTTACCCAAACAGCAGCAGTTGGCAGTGATGGCGGCGAGATTATCCTCACTGCTGACCAGCTTGAGGTTTCGGTTTTTGCCAATCAAGATAATCATGAACAAGATGCTGAAGACCAGGGCATCTTGACCAAAACTACCGAACAAGGGGGAAACGGAGGAAAAATAACGATTAACGCTGGCTCGGTGTTGCTTACCTCTGATCGGTCTAGAGCAAACATCAGGGATCAAACAGAAGAAGGAATTTTTACCAAAACTGAGAAGAAAGCAGGTGAAGGCGGGGATATTGAGATCAATGTGACTGGGGATGTACTGCTGACCAATAAGGGTTCGATTAAGACCAGAACCACCAGTTCAGGACAAGGAGGAACTATCCAAATTAACGCTCCCAATGGCAATGTCACCATGAAAGATAGAAGCAGAATTCAGGCTTGGACGAGAGGAGCAAGGAGTAGACGACGAGGTGATCAAGCAACAGGAAATGGGGGAGAAACCATCATTCGTGCTGGGGGAACAGTTGCAGTCACAGAGGATAGCAGAATTGAAAATAGAGTGGCAAGAGCTGAGGGAGATAGCGGCAAAATTGAAATCGTTGCTGGTGAGCTATTGATGGATTCTCGGCGAGATCTACAGTCTCAGTTAGATAGTCGTAACCAAGAACCAAGAGGTAATCTAAATCAAATTACAACTAGAACGAATGACAGCGGTGATGCTGGCTCAATCGTAATCCGCGTCGGCTCCCTGACGATGATTGGACCTATTACATCAGCCTCTAGCGGCATAACTACTAATACAATACTAAGAAGTGGGAACGCAGGCAAGATCACAATCATAGTGGAGGGAGACTTAATCATGACAGATCGTGCCAAAATTGAAGCGAAATCCCAAAGGAGATCTGCAGGTGATGCTAACGACATAATAATTGAAGCTGGTTCACTTTTCCTAAGCAATAAAAGTTTTATCACTGCTGAGGCTACCAATAGAAGTACGGGAAATCCTGGACAAATCCAGATAACGGTTAAGGATGGCATTGAGATTACCGGCGGAAGCAGCGCCATCAAAACTGAGATAGGTAATAATGTGGGAAACCAGCAAACCCTAAAAGAAGAGGCTGCTGACATTACCATTACAGCTCGCTCTCTATCCCTCAAAGATGGAGGAAAATTAGAAGCTTCTACTAATGGCCAAATCAAAGCAGGTGATATTACAGTCAATGCCACGGATTTTGTAGAAATTTCTGGGGTTAGAAGAACCACTGGCATATTCACCGAAACTGAAGAAGGAGCTGAGGGTAAGGGAGGGCGTATTGAGATCACAACCCCGAGCTTGCGTCTATCAGATCGTGCAGTTTTGGATGCTAAAAGCGAAAGTGACTTTGATGGTGGTGATATCGAAATTAATGCCAATGACGTGCAACTAATCGATGGTGCTGAAATTATTGCTACTTCCGAAAAAAGCACAGAAAACCAAGGTGGGAGCATAACCTTAGATGTAGACACCTTGACCGTAAACAACAGTCAGATTTCTGCTTCTACTGAAAAAGGTACAGCTGGAAATGTGGAAGTCAACGCTAAAGACTCAGTGTTGTTAACTGGAAATCTACCAGATAAATCTAAATCTCCTGCAGGAATATTCACTCAAGCAACCGAAGGTGGTACTGCTAGAAATGTGACTATAGAAACAGATGAGCTAACTGTTGAGAAAGGAGCACGCATAGCAGTCAGCGGTGTCCCATTAACAGAACAAGGGTTTTCAGAAACTGACGTGGATGAGGAGAAGTTAGGAGAAGCTGGCAAACTGACCATTGATGCTGAATCTCTCACCCTAGACAACGGCCAACTTGTAGCTGCTACTGGAAAAAATCCCACCAACAATGAAGACGCAGCAACTATTGATATCGATGTGCCAGGAGTAATCATACTTGATAACAACAGTTTAATATTGGCTGATGCTACAGGGGATGATGTTGATGGTGGAAATATCACTATTGAAGGTGGAGTATTAGTAGCGCTGCCTCTAAATAATAATGACAAAGGTAGCGATATATTTGCCAATGCTCAGTTTGGAGATGGTGGAAAAATCAACATCACCCTCCAAGGCTTATTTAATATGAACGTACTGGAAGATACCAGTGCGTTTATTGGCTCAGATGGAAAGATAGACCCATCGTTAGCTTTTCAGAATAATAGTAGTGAAATAGCAGCCCTTAGCTTTAGCGGTGGTCAAACTGGGACTGTGACCAGGGATATTACCAACTCAGCACAAGATCCTGAGATACTACCAACAGCAATAGTTGACCCTTCAGCATTAATTGTTGCTAACTGTCCCAGGAGTGGAAAAGTAGCAGTAGATGAACTCGGTGAATTCATTGTTACTGGACGGGGTGGCTTACCCCCAAGTCCCCTAGACCCAATTACTCAACGGTCTGTACTGGCAGATTGGGTTACCCTTGATACCGAAGAAGAGACCATCGAAGAAGCTAAGTCTACTCCTACTCCTGATGTCAGTTACTTACCAATGAGAGGGAAACGCCGTGCTGCCAATACTCCTACTCCTGCTCGTCGTAAGAAAATAGTGGAAGCTCAGGGTTGGACTGTTGGCGAGGATGGAACAATTATCTTGACAGCTGAACCGAATACTGGTACTCCTAAGAGTAATTGGTATAATCCTAGATCTTGTGGTAGCAAGGGTTGAGCTAGATGTTGGCAATTGCAGCAATTTTCAGCTCTTACAGTGCGGCTAGATAAGTATAGCGCTACCTTAATAGCTTCTAGCCAGGTTGATTCACTACCGAAAATTTCAGCAATTTCAAAAATGCTCCTATGCTCCTGATCAAGGGCTTTGGAAAAGCATGCCCTATAGCCCTAGTTAATGTTAATTAACAAAACTTTACATAACTAGCTGCATATCAATAGCTACCACCTCTAAGTTGATAATGGCTGAGATGATTTTTTCTAAAAAAAATCATCTCAGCCATTATCAATCAAACTGATTAGCTGGCAGTAGCTTAAGTAAAACTAGGTTAATCGATAACAATAAATTGATTAACATGAAGTGCAGTCAACCACCCTTTTCCAAAATCAGGAGCAGAACTAATTCCATGGCATTAGATGTGTTGAAACGGTATTACAGTCAGTTAGGTTTAGGGCTATGTTTAGCTATTAGTGGAGTGTGGGGATTTCTAGCTAACCAAGCTCATGCTCAGATTACTCCTGATACCACGTTGCCCCAGGGAGAAAGGTCTTTGGTAGACTTGGGCTCGGGTGAGGTAAATGGGAAAATTGTTGATCTCATTAAAGGAGGAGCAATCCGAGATATCAATTTGTTCCACAGTTTCCTAGAGTTTAATGTCTCAGAAGGGCAAAGGGTTTATTTTGCTAATCCAGCTGGGATTCAAAATATTCTGTCTCGGGTAACTGGTGGTAATCCCTCCAATATTCTTGGCACCTTGGGTGTCAATGGTGGTGCAAATTTGTTCTTGATTAATCCCAAAGGAATTTTCTTTGGGGATAAAGCCAAGCTAGATGTATCCGGTTCCTTTGTAGGAACAACTGCTGATGGAATTGGGTTTGGGAATCGAGGAGTGTTTAGTGCCTCTAATCCAGAGCCACCATCACCATTGCTGACGGTTAATCCTAATGTGTTCTTCTTTAATCAAATTCCTGGTAAGATTACCAGTCAAGCTAAGTTAGAGAAGCTAGCGGTTGATAACCTATTGTTACTCGGTGGTGATATTGAGGTTAGTAAGAAAGAGAATAGTAAGGTAGATAGTAAGATATCCACCAATCAAGGTGGGAATATTCTGTTAGCGGGATTGGGCGCACCGGGAGAAGTAGAATTAACTACAGACGGTAACAAGCTGGGTTTAGATTTTCCTGATGGCGTGAAGAAAGGGAATGTTGTAATTAAAAATAGCGCTATAGAAACTTCGGTAGCTAAAGATAGTGATGTTGATGGTGGTGATATTAGGATTATTGCTGACTCTTTGAAAGTAGAAAACTCGGAAAAAGAGAAAGACCGGGGGATTTTTACCAAAGCTGAAAATAATGGTAGGAAAAGTGGTGATATTATAATAACAGCTGATGAATCACTATTGGTTCGCTCTACTTCTACCAAAAGAGGAGATAATGGTATCTTTACCATGACCAATAAAAAAGGTGGAGAAGGCGGGAAAATTACTATCGATACTGGCTCGTTGACAGTAGAGACTGCTCGAAAAGAGCAGGGAATCTTCACCACAACTAAGAGAAATGGTCAGAAAGGGGGTGATATTATTATCACCGCTGATGACTCAATTTCGATTATTGCTTCTAGTGGCAATAATCAGCATGGAATCTTTACCTTTACTGACAAAAAAGGTGGACCAGGGGGAAGCATTGAAATTACCACCGCTTCCCTGATGATAGAATCTGAAAAACCAACACCAGGAATTTCCGCAATAACAGACGGAGATGGTGATAGCGGCAGCATTGCCATTGATGTGACTGGTGATGTACTCCTGAAAAAGCAAGGTACTATTCAAACAGAACAAGGTAATTCCAAAACAAAGGGCAGTGTCGGGAATATTTCATTAAAGGTCAATGGTAATGTTACCCTCGCTGATAACAGCAGAATTAAGAGCGAAAACAGCGGTAAGGGAACCGGAGGAAAAGTTACGATTTTGGCTGGTGGAGCAGTTGAGATTAAATACGGTAGCACAATTGAAAATACCACTAAAAAAGACGCTGAAGGAAATAACAACGGCGTTTTCATCGAAGCTGATTCCCTATTGCTTGATGCTCGCAAAGATCCCAGCAATCCTGAATCGGAAAGAGGTTTCGTCCAAATTACGGCTAAGACCAATTCAAAAGCTGGGGGTGATGGCGGTTCCATAGACATTCGTGTCGGGTCACTGACAATGATTGGAACTGACTCAGATAAAAAGTCTGGTTCTGATGGTATAACTGCTAATACAAAAGGAGATGGAAACGCGGGCAATATCACAATCATAGTTGAAGGAGACTTCATCATGACAGACCGAGCCCAAATTGAAGCACAATCCCAAAAGGGAGCTACAGGCAATGGTGGGGAGATAACCATTGAAGCTGGCTCACTATTCTTAAGCAAGAGAAGCATTATCAGTAGTGAGACTAGGTCGAACAGTAAGGGAAATCCTGGCAATATCTCGATAACGGCTAAGGATAAGATTGAGCTTAACTATAGCGACATCCAAACTCTGGTACTTGCCGGAGCAGGAAACCCAGAAACAGCGCAAAACACCCCAGGAGGCGTTGGTAACATTACCATTACAGCTCGCTCTCTATCCCTCAAAGATGGAGGCAAATTAGAAGCTTCTACTCGGGGCAAACTCCCAGGAGGTAAGATTACAGTCAATGCTACCGATTTTGTGGAAATTTCTGGTAAAAACCGCAGTCGTATAGTAACTGAAACTAGAGCAGGAGCTGAGGGTAAAGGAGGGCGTATTGACATCACAACCCCGAGCTTGCGTCTATCAGATCGTGTATTTTTAGATGCTAAAAGCGAAAGTGACTTTGATGGTGGTGAGATCAAAATTAATGCCGATGACGTGCAACTAACTGATGGTGCTGAAATTATTGCGACTTCCAAAACAAGCGAAGGTGGGGACATAACCATAGATGTAGACACCTTGACCGTAAACAATAGCAAAATTTCTGCTTCTACTGAAACAGGTACAGCCGGAAATGTGGAAGTGAACGCTAAAGACTCAGTATGGTTAACTGGAAATCTACCAGATAAGTCTAAATCTCCTGCAGGAATATTCGCTCAAGCAACTGAAGGTGGTACTGCTAGAAATGTGACTATAGAAACAGACGACCTAACTGTCGAGAACGGAGCACGAATAGCAGTAAGCGCTGTACCATTAGATCAGGATGGTTTTCCAGACACTGACGTGGATGAGAGTGATCTAGGAGTAGCTGGCAAGCTGGAAATTAAGGCTGAATCTCTCACCCTAGACAAGAGCCAACTGGTAGCTGCTACTGGACAAAAAACCGACAACAAAGAAGCAGCAACTATTGATATTGATGTATCAGGATTGACAACACTCGATAACAACAGCTTGATCTTGGCTGATGCTACAGGTGATAATGTCAAAGGTGGTAATATCACTATTGATGGTGGATTACTGATCCTATTCCCCTCTGACGGTGAAACAGGTAACGATATCTTTGCTAATGCTGAAGAAGGCCAAGGTGGAGAAATCAGCATCACCCTGCAAGGCTTGTTTGCAAACTTCAGGTTACAGGACGGTCCAACTCGATTTAATGATATCTCTGCTATTAATTTGAAAGGGAATTCGTCTTTGGATGGGTTGTTGCAGATCAATGCTGCCGTTAATCCTACCCAGGATCCTGAGATACTACCAACAGCAATAGTTGACCCTTCAGCATTAATTGTTGCTAACTGTCCCAGGAGTGGAAAAGTAGCAGTAGATGAACTCGGTGAATTCATTGTTACTGGACGGGGTGGCTTACCCCCAAGTCCCCTAGACCCAATTACTCAACGGTCTGTACTGGCAGATTGGGTTACCCTTGATACCGAAGAAGAGACCATCGAAGAAGCTAAGTCTACTCCTACTCCTGATGTCAGTTACTTACCAATGAGAGGGAAACGCCGTGCTGCCAATACTCCTACTCCTGCTCGTCGTAAGAAAATAGTGGAAGCTCAGGGTTGGACTGTTGGCGAGGATGGAACAATTATCTTGACAGCTGAACCGAATACTGGTACTCCTAAGAGTAATTGGTATAATCCTAGATCTTGTGGTAGCAAGGGTTGAGCGAGATGTTGGAAATTGCAGGAATTTTCAGCAGTTATAGTACTGGTGAATAAGTCTAGCGCTATCTAAAATTGTTGTTGATAAATATAGTGCTAGCTTAATTAACGTCACTGCAATTATTTCACTGTCGAGAATTTCAGCAATTTGGGAAATAGGGTGACTGCATGTCAATCACCCTAGGTTGAGCAATTTCGGTGAAATCGTTCAGGCAAATTCTACTTCTGACTCCCCTAAGTTTCTTCATCCATAGGTTCAGGCAAATTAAAAATAATCACAAATTTCCCATCAGGCATCAAACGTTCAAGTGCCCGCAAATGCCCCTCCGCATCAGACCGGTTCCGGTACCGACCAACAACCACCCGTTGCATCCTCGGCAATAGGCGGATGACCGCCCACGGGTATAGGCGTTCGCTGTAAGTCATAATTTAAGGTATCTCCTTAACTGGGGGTCTAGAGCCAGCCTTCGGCCTTGGGAAAACTTCAGGCTGGCTCTTAACGCTTTCACGTCTTATGATTAGAGTATAACATAAAAAACTTTTATTATAACATATTTTGCAACTTTTTGTAACAAAGTCTTGAGGGAATCGGGAATTGAAAAAATAGGGCTAGATCAACTCGGCTAAAGTATAGCGCTATTACTAATCGCTAACTTAATAAACCCAAACATCCCATCATTCTTAAAAAAGTAGCGCTAGATAATTTATAAATTTTTGTTAAAAAGCAACACAGTTTAGGAAATATGTGTTCTCTTTAATAGAAAAGCGCGATAGTGAAAGGTTAAACTCAAACAGCAAAAATGCTTCACTAGGAGTAAGGGACGCAAAAGTTATCCCTAAATCATTCGTAGATATACTTACTAGTCACATTTAGCGGACGCAAAACTTATCGCTAGATATACTTATAGATCAACAGATCTATTACATTAGTTCTCAATTTATTCCCTTACCCTTGACTACTGTTAGTGTTGTTTGCCACTCTATCACCAGGAAAGCTAATCATAGTTATTACCTACTAAAAACATTTGCGATTTCGGAAGTAATGTTTAGATTTGTTGCAGTAGTCAGGAGTTCATCTTTGTTAACCTTAGGTGCATTAGCAGTTGTCAGTAGCCTAATCTTGAAACCTTTAGAAGCTGAAGCTGCTGTTAATGATCAGAGTCTAGTCTTGGTAAAGGATTCATTACCACAGCAGCCAGTGCCAATTCCAGAGAACTTGAATAAAGGGGATAGTCAGGTTTTAGGGAGGGACACTGTAACAAATGTCAACATGGGTATTAACCAGCTCCTCAGTCCTCCAGCCCCGGCAAAAATTAGTCAAGACCTAGCTCAGATCATCGGCCCGGATCCTACACCTCGGGATTCTAGACCCCCCTCTCTGGAACCAACACCAGTACCCCAACCTCCCCAGAAACTTCCTCCTGTGGACGAACTGCTTGACCCATCTGCTCCTAGCCGTGATCTACCGGATGAAATTCTGGAGGACATTCCAAAACAAATTTTCATTAAACGGTTTAATATTATTGGCTCAACGGTATTCAGCCAGGAAAAATTAGCGGAAATTACCGATCGTTTCCTAAATCAACCCATCTCCTTCCCAACATTATTTAAAATCAGGTCTGAGATCACCAAGTTATATGATGATGAAGGATACGTTAACTCTGGAGCCTATATCCCACCTCAGCAACTTGAAGATGGAATAGTGACCATTGAGATTATCGAAGGGGAATTAGAAGATATTATTGTCAAGGGTCTGAGTCGGCTTAATTCTAATTACATCAAAAGCCGTCTTGGGATCGTTACCAAGAAGCCTCTGAATGTAAGACGCTTACTAGAAGGCTTACAAATGCTGCGACTCGACCCTCTAATTGCCAACATCTCAGCTGAACTGTCGGCGGGGGTGGAGCCTGGGGAGAGTTTGCTAGAAGTAACAGTAACTGAAGCCAAGACCTTCAGCACCCAAATAACATTAGATAATGGACGCTCTCCCAGTGTAGGCAGCTTTCGGCGTCGTCCCCAAATTCGAGAAGGAAACTTACTGGGATTAGGAGATGCCTTAGAATTCAACTACACCAACACTGATGGTAGTGATACCTTTGATGTTAGCTATACCTTACCGATTAATCCCCGCAATGGTACCTTGCGCTTAGCCTATGGGACAACATCTAGTGAAGTAATTGAGCCTCCTTTTGATGATATAGATATTGATTCAGAATCACGCTTTTATGAAATAACCCTGCGCCAGCCTATCTTCCAAACCCCTACCGAAGAAGTAGCTATTGGTATCACCGGCTCACGCCAGGAAAGTGAAACATCTATATTAGATACGCCCTTTCCTTTATCAGCAGGAGCCGATGATGAAGGGCGTACGCGGATTAATGCCATCCGGTTATTCCAAGAGTGGACTAAGCGCAGTGAGCAACAAGTTTTAGCAGCTCGTTCCCAGTTAAGTATCGGGATTAGTTCAGGAGATACTACTATTAATAGCGGTAGGGGTGAACCAGATAGCAATTTCTTTGTTTGGCGCGGTCAAGGCCAATGGGTAAGGCTACTGGCACCAAACACTATCTTATTAATCCGAGGGGATGTGCAACTAGCAGACCGAAGCTTGGTCCCATTAGAACAGATAGGGATTGGCGGTTTAGAGAGTGTGCGGGGCTATCGCCAGGATCTAATTTTATCGGACAATGGTGCCTTTATTTCTGCAGAGCTGCGTCTGCCAATTATTCAGAATGATAGCGGAACCTTAGTCCAGTTGACTCCTTTTCTTGATTTTGGTACTGGCTGGAATATAGAAGATGAAAATGATATTGATGATAACACGATCGCATCCCTTGGTCTGGGTTTGCGATGGCAGCAAGGAAATTTCCTAGAGGCTAATGTCGGCTGGGGCTTGCAGTTGGTGGATGTTGAAACTAGGGATAGAACGTTACAGGAAGATGGCTTCTACTTTTCGGTGATTTTTAGACCATTTTGATCAAGAAAATAAAAATTAACAATTAAAAATTAACAATTAAAAACGGCTATTAATATAGCGCTTATTATCATAGTTATTAGATGCAGTAATCGGCAAAAAAGACAATGGTCAAAAAAAGGATATATACCGTTTTGCTCTCGGTTGTAAATACACTTATTTTGGCAAGAGGCAAAAGGCAAGAGGCAAAAGGCAAGAGGAACCCACCCCTAACCCCTCCCAGGAAGGGAAAGATATCTGGAGTTTCGTGGGACAATCTAAAAAGACCTCTTAGGTTGATAGCTGAACTAACAACACATTATAGTGACATAGCTAGAGTAAATCGAAAATATTTAGGGTTGAGGATAAGGAGGTGGATAAGTTTGCCTCTGATCGCTCTGTTAACAGCATTACTGTGCAATTTAGTCCCTCCGGTTTTAGCAACAGCCCCAAAAACGTTGAACGTTCAAAGGTTGAAGGTTGAAGGGGATATTGCTCTTAAACCTGATAACCTTAAACCTGCTAACCTTAAACCTGATAACGTTAAACTTTCCACGTTACTTGCACAGGGGCAAGGTCTATACGATTCAGGTAGATTTGCAGAAGCAGTAGATGTTTTAGAACAAGCTCTTGAGAGTAATAAAGCTAAGGGAGATCAGCTATCAGAAGCGATGGTGTTGAGTAATCTGTCGTTGGCTTATCAGCAACTGGGATTATGGACTCAAGCCCAGAATGCGATCGCTAATAGTAATAAACTATTGCGCTCTATAGAATCCCGCGATTCGACAGCATACTTACAAGTGCTGGCTCAATCCCTAATGATAAAAGGAAGTATTGAGCTTGGTTCATCAGAAGCACAAGCAGCAATGGAAAGTTGGGAGCAAGCGGCACTAACTTATAGTGAATTAGGGGATGAAGCTGGTGAGATTCGCAGTCGGATTAATATAGCCCAAGCCCTACAAGACTTAGGGATGTATAAGCGGGCGTTGAATCTACTCAATCAGGTCGAGGAATCGTTAATTGCTCAACCTAACTCTTTGAATAAAGCGGTGTTGTTGCGATCGCTTGGGAATATGCGTCAATTAGTAGGACAGCTGAGCCAATCCCGGAAAACCTTAGAAACAAGCTTACAGATTGCCCGAAACGTATCATCGTCTCAAGAGATTAGCGCTACACTATTTAGTTTAGGGAATACAGCGCGAGCTCAGTTTAGCTCAGGGTATACAGGGCAGACTCAGCTTAGCTCAGGGAATACAGCGCGGGCTCAGCGTAGCTCAGGGGATACAGCGCAGACTCAGCAAGAATTAGACGAACCTATTGACTACTATCAACAAGCATTTGACTACTATCAACAAGCATTCGATCAGTCATTAGATCCAATCACGAAGGTTGAAGCCCAATTAAATCAACTTAGCTTATTGATTGATACTAAAAGGATAAAGCAAGCACAAGCACTAATCCCTAAAATCCCGCCCCAACTGGAATCCTTACCTCTGAGCCGCCGCAGTATCTATCTGAGGATTAATTTTGCTCAAAGCCTAATGAAGGATGAAGTTAGAAGTATCAAGGATGAAGGATATGTTCAGACTTTAGCCAAGAGACTTCAGCCTTCGGTTAAGATTGCGGTTGCTCCTTCTTATCAAATTGCTAAAATCCTAGCTACTGCGGCACAACAGGCTAAAACCTTGGGAGATAAGCGAGCTGAAGCTTATGCTATTGGTAGTCTAGGTGAACTGTATGAGCATAATCAGCAATTGCCAGAGTCTCAAGACCTGACTCAACAAGCCTTAAAGTTAGCTCAGGAAATCAATGCTCCGGATATTAGCTATCGCTGGCAATGGCAACTGGGACGTATTTCCAAAGGACTTGGGGAAGAGGAAAATGCGATCGCAGCTTACACCGAAGCAGTTAATACTCTCAAGTCTATACGTAGTGACCTAGTAGCTGTTAACCAACAGGTAAGGTTTACATTTCGAGAAAGTGTCGAGCCAGTTTATCGAGAATTCGTGCAATTACTGTTGCAATCAGATAGCAGAAATTCCAATCCCGACAACTTGGAAAAAGCGCGTGGGATAATTGAATCCCTACAGTTAGCCGAACTAGATAACTATTTTCGCTCAGCCTGCTTAAATGCTACTCCTGTAGTCGTTGATCAAGTCATTGATCAAGCTGATACCAAAGCAGCACTAGTTTATCCGATCATACTACCAGAAAGCGTGGATATAATTATCCGCTTACCCCAACAACAACTGCTTCACTATAGAACAGAAATTCCCCAAAACCAAATTGAATCTACACTCGAAGACCTGCCTTTTATGCTACGCCAGGTTCATCGACGGTTATTTTTCCAAATGTCGCAGCAGGTATACGATTGGATAATCCGACCCATTGAGAAGGATTTAGCTAACTCTCAAGTAGACACCCTGGTATTTGTGCTTGATGGAGCCTTGCGCAATATTCCCATGGCAGCACTCCACGACGGTAAGCAGTATTTAGTAGAGAAGTATAGTATAGCGCTAACTCCTGGACTAGATTTAATGAATCCCCAGCGCTTAGTCAGGGAAGATATCAAAGTCCTAACGGCTGGGTTATCTGAATCCCGTCAGGGATATCCAGCTTTGCCGTTTGTAGAAGTAGAGTTAGAGAAAATAAAGGCTCAAGTTCCTAGTGAAATCCTCCTCAATCAGGACTTTACTGAAACCAGCTTTGAAAATTCTGTGGAAGCAGCTCCTTTCCCAGTAGTACACATCGCCTCCCATGGTGAATTTAGCTCTGAAGCTGAGAAGACGTTCATTCTGACCTGGGATAGTAAAATAAATGTTACTGAGTTGAAGGATTTATTACAAACATCAGACCTACGCCAACCCACTCCCATCGAATTACTGGTGCTGAGTGCATGCCAAACAGCAACTGGGGACAAGAGAGCGGCTCTGGGTATAGCTGGTGTAGCCATAGAAGCAGGAGCACGTAGCACCCTTGCTACTATGTGGGCAGTGGATGATCAAGCCACAGCTGTGTTGATGAGTAAATTTTACCAGGAACTTACTGACAAATCAATCTCAAAAGCTGAAGCCCTCAATCGCGCCCAAAAAGCAATTTTACAAGACCCAAACTATGAACACCCTTTTTACTGGGCTCCTTTTATCATGGTAGGGAATTGGTTGTAATAGCAAAGGGAACAGGGAGCAGCGGATCTGGGAACAGCGATGCAGCGCTGTCTTGGGGAGGCAGCGCCTTCACGCGGGGGTTCCCCCCATGAGCGACTGCCGTGGTTTCCACGGGGCTGGAGAGCGATGCAGCGCCTTCACGCGGGGGTTTCCCCCATGAGCGACTGCATGGCTGACAGGTGCGGAAACAAGTTCCGCACACAGAACCCAAACCACTCGCGCTTTGCATCAAGACGGGAACAGGGAAGATGGAAAAAATAATGTGTACCTCATGAGTCCTAGAAACGCTATATCATGTTCCGTTGAACACTTATAAATAGTAGGTAATAGGGAACAGGGAACAGCGGATCTGGGAACAGACGTAGGGTGTGTTAGGGGGATCTTCATGTTTCGCCTCGTAGCCAGGGTTAGGTTGCTCCCCGTAACGCACCACTGCTGGGTCTATCACCAAGGATTACCAACTACAGTAAAAGCCGCCCAATAATAGGGATGGGATAAATTTTCATAGTTCAGAGATGCTAGTTCTGGAGGTAACGATACATTTGGTAGATCAGTAACACTAGCCAAAGTGACCGTTTGTTTCAACATCCCGATCTGAGCTTGTCGCAAGGCTTCAGCCTTAATTGGTACAGTCTTAAGAGACTGATAAAATTCACTCATCAGCACTAAGGTTCCCCCATCGCTGACATACCACAAACTAGCGATCGCTGACTTAACATTGGCGCTAACTGCTAATCCTGCAAAGCCTAACTCAGCTTCTTTATCTCCGATAGCAGTGCGACAAGAACTCAGCACCAATAATTCTATTGTTGGTGAGTGCCAACGGAATTCACCGAATTCCTCTAAAGTCAGTTTACTATCCCAAAACTGAATATAAGACTGGCTTGGTTTTCCCGCCTGGAAGTCTGAATGAGTTGCCAAGTGCAGAATTTTATAATTCTTATTATATCGCTGTTGCCACTTTAGATTATTTATGGTAAAGTTACGATTCAAGAAAGATTTTCCTTGCCAAGGATATTGGGTGATAACAGATAACTCTATGGGCACAGCAGGCAAGGAATTGTGTTCATTAAATTCTGAAGCACCCATAGCCAAAACTTGGGAATTTTTCAGATGACTATAGACAGTATCTGTTAATTTAAAGGCCGGAATCAGGGCTAAGCTATACTTTTCCACCAGAAACTCTTGGCCATCATGTAAAGCAGCAAAGGGTAAGTGGCGTAACCCTCCACCTAGGCAAAAAATTAGATTATCGATACCTTGATTTTTAAGGTATGGTTCCACTGGCTCAATCATCCACTGATAGAGTTGCTGAGCTACTGGTAGATAATCTTTAGTGTGTCTACGCATAGGATGATTAATAGTTTGGATAAACTCTTGCACTAGGCTCAACAGAGCTTCCTTATTGGCTGCGGAGACACGCTTATGAATGGGCTTACCTTCTGGTGTAATTAATACCAACTCTAGTTGGTGCGATCGCGGAACCATGTAGATAAGACCAGGCTTTTGACCAGTTTGATTGCTGATTTTGTCAAGAGTATCAGCAATTTCTTCCACAGTGATGGATTGGTCAGTAAAATTGAGGTCTAGGTGATTCTGATATTGTTTTTCCCAAGTTTGTTCAATTAAAGGTACTGCTTCTACTACTTGGTTATTGTCCAGGGCTGTTCCAAAGTTGGGGGGATTAACAATTGGTGATTGAGCAATAGTTTGAGTAATAGCATTGGAGCCAGTATTGTTAGATATTGGTCTAGTGACTTGTGCTTGCACCGAAAGAGCACTGATACTTCCGGTGAAGTGTAGTGTCCCTAGGAACCAGCTAAAGCTACTCGCTATTCCTTTCATAGTTACCTCACGGAGAAAAGCAAACGTAAGTATTTAGGATTATTGTGACTAGGAGTAGCTGAAAGCTAAACGCTAAACCCTGAATACTTACCAGCACAATGAGCAAAATTGACAGCAGATGGATTAAATATCTAGCTGTCGGAATAGTCAATATTTGTGAAATCAATGAGTAACAGCAATCCTATTTATGGGAATTAGGATTGCTTATTATACTTGCTCTATAGTACTTATCCGCCTTGAGTTAACTATTTATGCCAGAAAGGAAATTAATTTAACAAACGTATTGCGCTACAGTAAATTCATCTTATTCAGCTGCTTCAACCCCAAAAACACGGTTAAAAGATTTCAGCACCTTATATCCTGAATCAATCGACTCCAGGGGGTCTTTACGCAAACGGTGCCGTAAACATAAGGTAATCACCCGGCGGATATCATCCACTGTCACTTCAGTTCGTCCTTCAAATGCAGCCAGAGCCTTAGCCGCCCGATTAGTGACAATATCACCCCTGAGTCCATCCACATCCAGTTCTGAGCAAACTTCTGAAATATTCACCCGAAAGTCGTAATCCATTTCTACTTCAGCAAGCCGCTCTTGAGCCATTACTATCTGTTTCTGTAACGCTTCTTGCTCAGATTGGTGCTGTTCAACATATTGGTTAGGATTTTGATCAAACTCTCCCCGTTCTTCCACAATTTTGACTCGCAGCACTGGTTCTTTGACCGTACGGATTTCCGCGTGCATCCCAAAGCGGTCTAGTAACTGGGGTCGTAATTCTCCTTCTTCTGGGTTACCAGAACCTACTAACACAAAGCGAGCAGGGTGGCGAATAGATATACCTTCCCGTTCTACAGTATTCCAACCACTAGCAGCAGAGTCTAAGAGTACATCCACCAGGTGGTCATCTAGCAGATTAACCTCATCGACATAGAGGATACCTCGATTAGCTTTAGCCAGAAGTCCTGGTTCAAACGCTTTAACCCCTTCAGATAAAGCTTTTTCAATATCAATGGTGCCACAAACCCGGTCTTCGGTTGCTCCTAAGGGTAAATCTATCATGGGAACTTTTTTCTTGACCGAAGTCCTGGATGCAGCTGTTCCGTTACCATTGCCCATCCAGTCAGGATCCTTAGGGTCACTGTTGAAGGGGTCTTCAGCAACTACATCGATTTCTGGTAATAAATCAGCTAAGGCACGAATAGTAGTAGATTTGCCTGTGCCGCGATCGCCCATGATCATTACTCCCCCAATTTTGGGATCGATCACATTTAGGAGCAATGCCAGTTTCATTTCTTCTTGACCGACAATGGCGGTGAAAGGAAACACTAGGCGGCGAGTAGTCTTGGGCGCTTGGGCAGTAGGACTCACTGGGATTACTTAATTGTTATGGTTGGTTTTTCTCGACGATTACCATTTTGCCATAGTGCGTGCCTTGAGAGTTGATCACTCTTTTAGCTTAATAAAAATCTGTCCTATCTCCCCATCTCCCTATCTCCCCATCTGCCTATCTCCCCGTCTCCCCATCTCATCTACATTTTGGTTCGAACCAGGAA
>WTKN01000123.1 GCA_011524395.1 Moorena sp. SS36440bin_2 | reverse complement strand
TACCTAAATGGGATGCTTTATTAATGATGTTTTTACAAAGATGAGATGCACCCCATAGACTCCGCCCTTGTGAGCTCTAAAAGGTGGTTTTAATAATTTACATTTACCATTTGAGTTCCAAAGCCTAATTATAATCTCTCCATGATCAGTACCTGATGCAATTAGCTTGCCCTTAGGACTAAAACTGACATCTATAACTGAACGACTAGGGTGATTTTTTTTGCATATTATTTTACCCTCACTATTCCAGAGTATCACTTTTCCGGCAGTATCTACCGAGGCAATAATGTTACCCTTAGGACTAAAACTCACACTATTTACTCTAGCACGATGTTTTGGAAAATTTCTGGGTGGCTTATTTCTTTTATTTAAATTCCAAAGTTTTACTGTGTGATCAGCACTAGCTGAGGCCATCACGTCACTTTTGGGGCTAAAGCTAACATCTGAAACCAGCTCTTTATGATGGTTGAGTGTATCAATTTTTTCTCCATCTGGCTGCCAAAGTTTTACTGTAGTGTCTTCACTAGCTGAGGCAATCATTTTACCGTCTCCTCTGAAGCTTAAGGCCATAACTTGCTGACCATGAGCTGGAATTGTTTTATAGGGTATATACGTGATTCCCTTTCTTTGCCAGAGGTATAAATTTCCATGTTCACCTCCTGAAGCCAAGATTTTGCCATCCGGACTGAAACTGACTTCCATTCCCTTTAGCATTATGGGAGAAATCACCGGATTTATTTTACAAATTATAATCGTTCCATCTTTACCTCCCAATGCAATTAACTTGCCGCTTTTACTGAAACTAATTTTTGAAACATATCCCTGATCACCTTGGATAGTTGATAGGGGTTTCATTTCTTTATCATCAAGTTGCCAAACCTTTATCGTTCCATCTTTGCTAGCGGATGCGATCATTTTTTTATTAACTGGATTTACCTTGATGTCATCAATACCTTGATCATGAGCTTGCCAAGATTTTTTTTTTTTTTTATTTCGCCAATCCCAAAGTTCTAGGATTCCAGATTTACTTCCTAAAGCAACTGTTTCAGTGTCCACAAAACGGACAATATAAAATTCTTTATCGACTGGAATCGTTACGCTATCTTTACAGGAGTTTATTTCAGCAATTTTTAGACTCCCATCTTCACTGATAGAAACCATAATTTTACCATCTCCACTAAAACTAAAAAATTTAATTTTAGTTTTTTTGGTGTGTTGTTGGCAGAGTTGATTAATTTCACCATTAAAACCTAAGATTTTTACGATATAGTCTTGATTATCTTTATCCACTAGAGCAATGATTTGGCTATCTGGGGAGGAAGCAATAGGTAATTCTTTATAAAAGGTTGGAATGGTTTCGTCAAGGGTATATTTGCCATTAGACTGACGCCAGATTTTTATTATTTGATGGCTAGCGGAAACTAGGATTTTACTATCTTTACTAAAGTTAATATGAAAAACTCTCCCTTCATGGTCTAGGGTTTGAAACCCTTTGCCATTTTGTCTCCATAGTTTTATTGTGTCAGTACTACCAGAAGCAATTGTCTGACCATCAGGACTAAAACTTACACTGATAACATCAGAATCATGAGCTTGCCAACGGTTTTTCTCTCTGACAGTGGAAAGCACTTGGTTCAGAGCTGATATAACTCGAATCTTGGTATCTTCCCTTGGGAATAAGGTATTTTTCAACAGTTCCCCCGCTTCAACCGCTTTTACCAAGGCATCTAATTCTTGGTTAGAGCTCAAGAGGAGTAATGATGATGTCCTCATTTCCTCAAGGGATTTCATGCGATAGTTTCTTGATTGATTAAATACTAATGCCCCCAAACCAGTCACCATCACTAGGGCAATACTAACTACTATAGTTCTCGTCTGAGCAGCTTGACGAGCTTTTCTTTCTTGCGCCAGTGCTTGCTGTCTCAATTTTTCTTCTTGGCGCTTAGCTGCTTGGATTTGGTAATTACTAACATCTACCAAGTTTAGTAACTCCTGGTTATAGCCTAAAGCATTAGCATCAGCACTTTTCAACCATCGTTGTGCTTCTGCCAGTTCCACCTGATCAAGCAAACCACCACTACCACCTAATCGCAGCCATTCCTTTACTTTCTCTTCTAGTCGTCTACGAGTTTGTTCAGCCTCTCGCCGTTGGGTGATCCATTGCTGTAAGGTCTGCCAAGCCCTAATCAAGGCTTCGTGGGCAATGTCTACCTTTTTACTAGAATTTTTCTCTCCGCTTAGGGTTAGCAACCGACTATCTGCCAAATGCTGCAAGGTTTGGTTAAACAGGTTTAAGTCATCATCTATAGTAATTAGCTGATCAATCGGCTGTTGGCGTCGGGTATCTGGTCGTCCCTCACCAAACTGCACTAAACGCAGGAAAACCCGACGTGCAATGGCTTGTTGTGATTCACTCAGTTTAGCGAGGGTAGCATCAGCATGAGTAGCGATCGCCACTGACAACCCACTCGGATGAAGCTTACTAGCCTCTTGCCCCAGTTTTTCATAGGCACTTAGGGTAAGCAGGCGGGGCTCCATTGTGTCCCACAACAGTACCATAGTTTCCTGAATCAGGGGAAGCACACCAGGCTCATCGGCTGCATCATTAACCAAGCGCTCCAGTAATTTGGCTTCGATGTAAACCCCACAATTTTCTGCTGGTTTAGCGATCGCTTCTTCTAACCGTTTACCGTGCAAAGGGGCAATTTCTATCCGTTCAAACCCTTGTAGTGGCCACAGGTTACTATCCATTAAATCAGGGTAGAAATCAGCCCGCATAGCCACCACTAGGGTACAGTGTTCTACCTGACGCAGGGATTCGATCGCGGCAATCAAGGTAGTCTGGTCTTGTTTGTTCGATTGGGAAAACAGTTCCTCGAACTGGTCGATAAATAGAAATAAGCGACACCCTGGTTGTGTTCCCACTAGTAGTGACTCAACCCATTCCCTATACTGTTCAACAGTGGGGGAATTATCCACTATTGAAAATCCTGAAATTCCTAGGGCTTCTGCCAGAGCCTGCATGGGTTTGGTCCCAGGACGTATGGACTTTACCAGCCATTGACCGGGCTGTCTCTTCTCTAATTGAGCCACCAAACCTGCCAAAACCAATGACGACTTACCAGAACCTGACGGACCAATCACAAAAAAGTAGTTTTGCTTGCGCAGATGCAACAGTAAATTCTTAATTTCTGGCTCACGTCCGTAGAAAAAGCGAGAATCCTCCGGTGTAAATGGCTTCATACCAGGATAGGGACAGGGGATAGGTTCTAATTTTGGCTCTGGTTGCGCCAGTAATTCACGTAGGTAGACAATGGCATGTTCACAAGCAGCTTCTTCAGTACAATCGCACGGGATGAGGGAGTCAAGCCGTAAGGGAAGTTCACAGGATTCTCGGATTAAGGGCAGAATGCGATCGCCTTTGGCGCGGCTGAGGCCTTTGGCCACGCTTTCGCCGTAGGCGACGCTGCGCGAACGCGAACGCCGATCGCGCTGCTGCACTACTCTTGAATAAGAAGCAATTAACTCTCCAAACCCAAGCCAAATATCATTAAGAAAAGCCGGGCTGAGTATTAATAAAACATAGCAGCTGCTGGTAACCGCACGTTCAAACTCCACTACCTTGTCAGCACCAGGACGAAATTTTTCCCTAGTGATGATTCGTTCCTCAGGCACTCCCAGAGCAGGAATTAAGAAGCCTTCCACCCACTCGCTATCATCATCCGTGTAGGAAATAAAGATATCGTAGGTTGATAATTCAGCCACTATTGACTCTCTCCAATCAGATCAATAACCTCCTTTGTGGCAAGGGTTCCTTGAGTGAATCCACCAGATGTTTAAAGCGACGTTCAACGTGGCGAGGCTTGGTTAGATCGACTGTGTGTTTTCCTGTGATCCAGTCTGGCATTGGTTTGTCATCTAGGGGTTCAATCATTACTGGTAGTAGACGGTAATTGTCCTCTTGAACACCAATAGTTTCTGCCATTACCCTTTCAAAGTGCAGCCATTTATCGGTTAAATAAGCATCCGACAGTACCATCAGGGTACGCTTAGCTTGCTTAAGGCCACGAGGAATAGTTACCACCCGGTCTACTCCAGGCTGAAACACATCTTCAGAAACTGCTACCTTTAAGCCAACCTCTTTTAACCGTGGGATTAGTGTCTCCCATACCCAGGTATCATCTGGTTCAGTTTTTGCGTAACTGATATAGACATCATAGCGGAAGCCTTCTGTATTCTTTTGTAAAATTCCCTTTTGACCACCCAAGTATAGAGCAATTGGAAAAAATTCTTCTAAATCAGCCTTAAAGATGGGATGTTGATTTGACTGAGCCGCCGTAACACGAGGTTGAATATACTCAAAGATATCAGAAATCCGGATCAGACCATCTTCGCTAGCAACATTACCCCGCAATCCATCGAGCAAGTGTTGAGTAAACAGACTGTTAGCAGCACCGGGTTGAACATAGGATTGTTCTGTACTACGACAGGAAGCCAAGATTACCCGTCCTCCTCCTTTCTGCAAAGAATCATAATAGCTTTCTGGTAAACCAGTTTTGATAATTGGCCCATTAACATCTTTTGGTTGAGCAATCCCCCCAGCATGACAGCAATCAAAAATCACAGCAATTTTATGGGCTGGAATTGCTTGTAACGCTTCTGTGAACTGAGTTCCAGAAATTGCTGTTTGAGCCAGTGATATCCCAGAACTATAGTTAGCGTCTACTGGTAACAGGTACTCGCCTTTATACGGACCAAACTCCACCCGTCCACCGTGACCAGAAATGTAGATAAGTACAGTAGAGTCCTGGTTACTAAGCTCAGCTAAATTAAGCAGTGCTTGACGTATGACTGCCTTAGTTACCTCACCATCCAGCAGCAACTGCACATTATCCTTAGAGTAGCCACAGTGTTGGGGGTCAATTAATACGTTATAAATGTCTCGAGCATCCTTGAGCACAGTGGGTGGTAATTTATTAACGTTCTGGTAATTGGCGATGCCGATAACTAAGGCATAGGCATTTTCCATGGTAGACATTAGAGCTGGTGGATTAAGCCAGTAATAAAGTTTTAGGTAGACAACTAAGCTATGATTCAATTCCTATGGACAAGTAATAAGGGCGTTTCGATCTAGGTTGTAAACACACGTATTCCATAAAAATGCCAAAGGCTAGAGGCAAAAAGCTAGAGGGGCAATCTATCCAGAGTTTTCTTGAACAATCAAAAAAGACCTCTTAGGTTTACATTTCATTTAGAAACGCTATAGATGTTTGTTGTCTAGTATGATAGAGCTGATTAGCTCAGTATTAAAGCACAAAAAAGACTCTGCAGCAAGTCCTGCTCTGCTGTGACTGCTAAGATAATACTTACCTAAAGCATCCCTTGAGGAATACAAAGTTAAAATATTTTAATAATTATAGTCGATAAATAACCGATTTAATACTCAAAATTGCCTATAATTTTTGTAAAAAAAATCCTTACTACCAGCTCCTAGAAGCGAAGCTCCCTAAAATCCAGGACGAAGTATATAACCCAATTGAAAACCGCTATAGTTGGGATGCTGTTGATTCGTTGATGCCCCAAGATTCTTGGATATGGAAGTAGGTTCGCTTCTCTCGCCAATAGTCTAGAGTCATTACTAAATACCTGGACATAAATAAAAGCAACTGTGTTAACTTTTGTAAAACTGCTAAAAGTTAACACAGTTTTAAGATCCGCCGGTCAATCACTTGTTAGCAATGTTACTTCTAGGTAAGTGATCCTAGCCATCGCACAAAGTGCCCGCCTAAGGGCGAACGCAAAGCGAAATTGTAAACAGCATCGCTGCCAAAAATGCTGCTACTGTACGAACATGGTTCCAAAATGTCCAATCGGTCAGGAATCTTGCCCATAGGGTTGTGGCTTCAGTACTATTTGGCGTGACGATGGCGAGGGCATCATTAAGCGGAATATTACAGGCGAAGGTCACGCCGATTGTGCCAATCAGATAAAGCAGAGTACCCGCCAGCCAATAGACAGCAACCGGTTGATGCCACTGGAGCAGTAACGAAATAGTCAGCAATGTGCAAGCAACAGCGGTTCCGAGAAATGCCAGCATAAACCATGGATTGATCACAGTAATATTGATCGATTGCATGGTAGCAATACCCTGTGCTGGTGGTTGCTGAGCCAAAGCCTTCATCACAAAGGTCGAAAAAGCGAAGAAGATGCCAGCAGCCAGACTACTGCCGATTGCAGTCAACAGCATTAGAGAAAACCGAAAGTTGTGAACAGTTACCATAAAGTCTCCTGGGAATTTTCCTGTTTTTTGAAAGTGTTTAATATCTAAGCGGTCAGCAATCAGCGCTCAGCGGTCAGCCTATTTGATTCAAAAGCACCTCAAGTAAGGTGGAACAGGCTTCTAGCCTGTGAAGCTATGGGTATAAATTGTTCGGTGTAGCTTGGCCATAGGGCTTTCGCAGATAGCTGTTCGGTGTAGCGTCCGTGTAGGGCATTAGCTGAATGCTGATAGCTGAATGCTGAATACTTACTTCAATAAGACAAACTTGGTGTCTTGTGAATATACTTGTCATCTGCCAGTTGCTTCAGTATGAAGTCAGCAACATCAGCACGAGAAATTTTGAGTTTTGATGTCTTATCGTTACTTGGAAAGCCGTGTCGGTAGTTGCCAGTGCGATTCCCATCTACAAAGGCTCCAGGACGAACAATTGTCCAGTCTAGACCGCTTTGCAAAACATAGTTCTCTTGCCTTTGATGATCAGCAAATACGTTCCGTAACAGAAATCCAAACATGATATACTTCCAGAAAAAGTTCAGATTTTCCCAACTATCTCCTGCTCCAAGGGTTGATTGGCAGATAAACCGTCGGATGCCTGCTTTTTCCATGGCGTGAATGATCTGTTGTGTTCCCTCTGACCGGATTGTCCCTGTCATCTTCTGACCTGCTCCGAGTACACACACCACTGCTTCTTGACCTTGGACCGCCTTCTCCACTGATGGCAGATCCATAACATCCCCCTGAACAACCTTGAGATTTGTGTGGTTGATATCTAGCTTGGCGGGATTGCGTGCAAATGCTGTAACCCTGTGTCCCTGCTCAAGAGCCTGTTCCACCACCTGACGACCTGTACCACCGGTTGAACCAAAAATAAGTATATTCATCTTCTTGATACTTTCTGCTTAACAATCACCCTTACAGCTTAGAAAGGCCATTGATGCTAAGCTGTCTAGTTCTTGTGGTACTATCACAATCTTGCGATTGCTTTTCACGTTTTTCCTGGAAAGCACCCCAAGCTGAATATAATCAGAACTAGACGCACTGGATTTGGATAATGAAAAATCCTGCTATCCAACAGCCTGAAGCCAATGGCTTATCCCAGAAGTCTCGCCAAACTCAAAGCTGGGAAAATATTCGAGTCCAACACTTCCAACATCCTGCTGGAGAGGGAAATTGTCATTACAATGATGAGCATACCCTTTCTATCTCCCTTGCTCCTCGTCCCGTTCGCTTGCTCCAAATTCAGGCTGGGAAAACCTACACAGGGCTGTATAAAAAAGGAGACATGTCCATTACCCCTGCCAAGACACCGTTTTTTGCTCGGTGGGACAGTGATGATAATTACTTGCAGATTCGGCTTAAATCTCAGTTTATTCAAAGCGTAGCTAGCCAAACCCTAGAACAGAATCCCGATCGGCTAGAATTACTGCCTGAATTTCGGACTCGCAATCCACAGATTGAAGCGATCGCAATCATGCTACTCACTGAACTTCAACAGGAATCTTCAGGCAGCACACTTTACATTGATTCTCTGGCTAACGTCTTAGCAGTCAATTTACTGAGGCAGCACGCAGCTACCAAACCTCAGTTGCCAATTTACGAGGGTGGCTTACCCCTGCGTCAACTCCAGCTAATTATAGATTACATTGATACACATTTAGATCGAGATATTAAACTGGCAGAATTAGCTCGATTGCTAGACATGAGCCAATTTCATTTCAGCCGTCTATTTAAGCAGTCAATCGGCATGTCTCCCTACCAATACTTGATCCAGCAACGGGTAGAACGGGCGAAGCAGTTGTTGAATCAAAAAGACCGATTAATTGTGGACATTGCCTTAGAGTGTGGTTTCAACAGCCACAGCCACTTAAGCAAAAAGTTTCGAGAATTTACTGGCATGACACCAAAAGCATACAGAGCCAATTAGTAAGCCAATTAGTAAGCATATGCGCTACGCGCACGCGTGCGCTTAGCTATCGGGCACTTTAACTCAACGGGGTCGGATGAGTAAAACGAGCAGGGATTTTTAACCAGCCGTACTAGCACCCCCCAGCTTGTTTACTACCGACCGTTGATTAGCTGACGGCTAAGGGCTGATAGCTGTTCGCGCAGCGTGCGCATAGCGCATATGCTTACCTTATCCTGCTATCGTGAGTAAGCCCTTCGGAAATCAGCCATGATACAGTATGACCTATTACAGTATGAAGAGCTACCAGATTCCGACGATACCCCTATGGATAATGAATTGCAAATCCTGATTCCCACTCTATTATCCCACTCTATTAAGAGCAGTACTTTCTTGGCTGTGGTCAGAACATCAAGATTGGTTCCTAGGGTTGAATATGGGAGTATACTATAAAGCGAAAGAAGCAGCTATTTTCCCTGATGGTTTCCTAAGTTTGGGGGTAGTGCGACGTAAGAGTGCAAAGGGAAGGCTCAGCTATGTTCTATGGGAATAAAATTATATGGTTCCCCAATGGGTGTTAGAAGTCGTTTCTCAAACCCCAGGGGGTGAGTATGACCAGAAGCTGGAAAAATACCAAAACAGGACGGGAGCGTGATAACCCCTTGTTTCAAGGAGGGGTGGAAACGTGACGCGACGGGTTTTAACCCGACGTGTTTATAATAGAGAAAGGAGGTGATTATAATTGTACAAAACTATTCCAGTTCGAGCGAGTTTTACAGACGAAGAAAAAGCTTTTTGGGTGTTCCAGTGCCAACAAGCGAATAGCTTAATTAACTGTGCCACCTATTACGTCCGTCAAAATCATTACAACAGGCTAGAACAACAAGAGAATTCATTCACCACTTACTGGCGTGGGGATGAGATGTTTTATGGCTGGAAAATCTATAAATGCAGAACTAAATATGCCGCACTTTGCAAGAACCTTAAAGAAAATCCTCACTACAAAGCGATGGCAGCGCAGTCAGCTCAGCAGACCCTAAAAACTGTAGCCGAATCAGTTAGGAGCTATAACCAGTTAGTTGGCCAGTATTACAAGGGAAATGTTGACCGACCAAGATTGCTTAGGTATCGCCAAAAAGGTGGTTTTGCTGCTGTTACTTTTCCCAGACAACCACTTAAATACAGAGACGGTTTATTCTACCCTCCGATCAGCAAGGAAACAAAACCAGAATTAATCACCGAAATTGCACTAGAACCGCCGGATTTTATAGACCCAGATTGGGTAAAGGAGGTCACAGTTCGTCCATACTTGGGGGAACTGTGGATTGATTGGGTCATTGATGACGGAAAACAGCCAGTTGATCATAACCCCCATCTTGATTACTGCCAGGCGTGGAGTTTTGATCATGGTGGTAATAACTGGCTGACGGGTGTGTCAACTTATGGGAAAAGCCTAATAATTGATGGTCGAAAACTCAAATCTTTAAACCAGGGGTACTGCCGTTTAATCGCCAAATATAAACAGGGAATGCCAGAATTGTATTGGGATGGGAACCTTGATCGTATTCAACGAAAAAGAAACAACCAAATGCGAGACGCGATCAATAAGGCGGCCAGGTTCATCATTAATCGGTGCCTTATTGATCGCATAGGAAATATAATTATTGGTTGGAACGAAGGCCAAAAGAGTCGCTCCAATATGGGTAAACGGGGAAATCAAAACTTTGTGGTCATTCCAACCAAAAGACTGATAGAACGCTTAAAACAACTTTGTTTAGAGTATGGCATAAAGCTAACAATTACTGAAGAGTCGTACACCAGTAAAGCGTCTTTTCTCGACGACGATCCATTACCAAAACACGGTGAAAAACCCGAAGGATGGAAGCCGTCAGGATGTCGAGTAAGGCGAGGATTGTATAAGACTTATAAAGGATATCTGGTAAATGCCGACTGTAATGGTGCGGCAAATATAGCCAAAAAAGTAGCCACACAGCTAAAAATAGACCTAGCTAAGGTGAGTAGGGGAGTCTTGACACTCCCACACCGGTACGATATTTTCAATTCTCTGAAAAAATTATACCGGACAAGATGTGAAGAAGCGCGGTTTCAACCCGCTTCCTAACAACCTTGTGGAATCCCCTTGCTTTCAGCGGGGGGAGATGTCAATAACCACAGCATAGATGGTAAAAAAGCGAGATTTGTTGTAGGATATGCAGCCCACTGACGCCAACAAGTTTACTGATAAAGCATGGGAAGCGATTGTTAAATCTCAAGATGTCGCCCGTCGGTGCAAAAATCAACAGCTGGAAGTCGAACACGTTGCGATCGCATTGTTGGAACAAGATGGGCTACCCAATCGGATTCTATCCCGTGTCACTGTTGATGTTAACCGGTTTCAGCAACAACTGGAAAATTTTGCTAACCGCCAACCTAAGGTCGCTAACCTAGACCAATTGTACCTCGGTCGTGGTTTGGATGTGATGCTCGATAATGCGGAAGCCTATCGCAAGGCTTTGCAGGATGAGTATATTGCAGTAGAACATCTGTTACTGGGTTTAGCGGTGGATGAACGGGTAGGACGCCGCTTGCTCAAAACCTATAACCAGGATGCGGCAAAGCTCGAAGAGGCCATTAAATCCATCCGAGGCTCTCAAAAGGTCACAGACCAAAATCCCGAATCCCGTTACGAAGCATTGGAAAAGTACGGACGGGATTTGACCGAAGCCGCTCAAGCCGGAAAACTTGACCCAGTGATTGGTCGGGATGAGGAAATTCGTCGGGTGGTTCAGGTGCTCTCTCGTCGATCGAAAAATAATCCCGTGTTGATTGGAGAGCCAGGGGTAGGAAAAACTGCGATCGCAGAAGGACTAGCCCAACGAATTGTGAATGGGGATGTCCCAGAATCCCTCAAAAACCGCCAGCTGATTTCCTTAGATATGGGCAGCTTGATTGCAGGTGCTAAATATCGGGGAGAATTTGAAGACCGACTTAGAGCTGTACTCAGGGAAGTAACCCACTCAGATGGTCAAATTGTCCTGTTTATCGATGAATTGCACACCGTAGTCGGAGCTGGTGCTAGCGGTGGCACTATGGATGCAGGGAATTTACTCAAACCAATGCTAGCTCGGGGAGAATTGCGTTGTATTGGAGCAACTACCCTTGATGAGTACCGGAAGCATATTGAAAAGGATGCTGCTCTAGAACGTAGGTTTCAGCAAGTCTATGTTAAGCAACCAACTGTAGAAGACACCATTTCGATTTTGCGGGGACTCAAAGAACGCTATGAAGTCCATCACGGAGTTAATATAACCGACTCAGCCTTGGTGGCAGCAGCTACCTTATCCCAGCGCTATATTACTGACCGATTTTTACCCGATAAAGCCATTGATTTGGTAGATGAGGCAGCAGCCAAAATCAAAATGGAAATTACCTCCAAGCCAGTGGAATTGGAAGCTACTGACCGCAGGCTGATGCAGCTAGAAATGGAAAAGTTATCTTTAGAAGGGGAAGATAAGCGAACCACTGCCACCACCGCCACCTATAGTTCTGCCCAAGAACGCTTAGAGCGCATTGAAAAGGAAATTGTGGTTTTACGGGGAAAACAGGAACAACTCAATAAACAATGGCAATCGGAAAAGCAACTGTTACAAGACATCAGTGCCTTAAAAGAGGAGGAAGAACACTTAAGGGTACAAGTGGAACAGGCAGAACGGAATTATGACCTGAATAAGGCAGCCCAGCTAAAATATGGGAAATTAGAAGCTTTACAGCGGGACCGGGAAGCCAAAGAAAGTATGATGCTGGAACTCCAATCCGGAGGTACTGCTCTGTTGCGAGAACAAGTCAGTGAATCCGATATTGCGGAAATTGTGGCCAAATGGACCGGAATTCCCCTGAAGCGATTGCTGGAATCAGAGCGCCAGAAGTTATTACAGCTGGAAGGACATTTACATAAACGGGTGATTGGGCAAACAGAAGCCGTTTCCGCTGTAGCTGCTGCTATTCGTCGGGCTAGAGCAGGGATGAAAGATCCCGGGCGTCCCATTGGTTCGTTCTTGTTTATGGGACCAACTGGGGTCGGTAAAACCGAATTAGCTAGAGCACTGGCGCAGTTTCTGTTTGACAGTGAAGAAGCTCTGGTGCGGATTGATATGTCCGAGTATATGGAAAAACACGCAGTTTCTCGGTTAGTAGGTGCCCCACCAGGATATGTAGGGTATGAAGAAGGAGGACAACTGTCAGAGTCCGTGCGTAGGCGTCCTTACTCAGTAGTATTGCTCGATGAGGTGGAAAAAGCACACCGGGATGTATTTAACATTTTGTTACAGGTACTTGACGACGGACGAATTACCGACTCCCAAGGCAGAACCGTCGATTTCCGGAATACCATTATTGTAATGACCAGCAATATTGGCAGTGAGCATATTTTGGGAGTAGCTGGGGATGATTCCAAGTATGAAGAAATGCGCAAACGAGTGACAGAGTCCTTGCGATCGCATTTTCGCCCAGAATTTGTGAACCGGGTCGATGATGTGATCATATTCCATACCCTAACCAAGGATGAATTGCGGAAAATTGTCGGGATTCAACTCAAACGGATTGAGCGGCTGTTGGCAGAGCAAAAGATTACCCTGGCAATGTCCGAGCAAGCTCAAGATTATCTGACCGACGCTGGATATGATCCCGTCTATGGTGCTCGTCCCTTAAAGCGGGCAATTCAGCGGGAGTTAGAAAATCCCATTGCTACTAAGATTTTAGAAAATATGTTTATCGAAGGGGATACCATTTTCATTGATTGTGGAGATCAAGGGCTGACATTTAGTAATAAAGCACCCACTAAACCAGTAACAGCTACTGAATCAGTTGTTCCAGCTGTTAGTTAAGATTAGGGAGCAGGGAGCACGGAATAGGGGGAATAGTTTGGGTTACCTCCGCAAGCATATGCGCTACGCGTACGCTGCGCGAACAGCAGTCAGGCGAAGGCCTTTGGCCACGCTACGCGAACAGCCGTCAGCCTTGGCCAAAGGCCACGCTACGCGAATGGTTGATAGCTGATACGCGACACGCTGATAGCTGATAGCTCACCTTAAAACTGGAAGTAAAGAAATTCGGAAACTCGGTTAAGAGACAGTAGGCAAAATGTAGCGATTAAGCCAATACCTGTTGCCCAGTACCAGCTAGGCTTGAAGTGTTTCATGATTTGCTGGGTATTAGGCAAAAAGGTAACCCCTAGGATTAGTCCGAATAGTACCATAAAGGTCTTTTCTAACCCTATAGGTGGCAGAAGACCTTTCATATCTTGCCACTCCTGAAATTGGATGCCTAAGGGGGTTAACCAACCCAAGGTATTTTGATAAGTAGTAGGCAAGATAACGCCCTTTAGTCCTACCATTGCCTGTAATATTCCTAGACCATCACTAATACTAGTTGCCCGAAACAATACCCACGTACTCACCACTGCTAAAAATGTCAGCATCCAAGCTATAATTTTTGGCATCGATAGCTTCATTTGCCGCCAGCTATGATTAATTACCAAAAATAAGCCATGGAGTCCCCCCCAAATCACAAATGTCCAGCCAGCACCATGCCACAATCCTCCCAGAAGCATTGTGGCTAATAAGTTACCATATTGACGTAGACGACCGCGACGATTACCACCAAGAGGAATATAGAGGTAATCCCGGAGAAAATTGGATAAGGTAATGTGCCAACGTCGCCAAAAGTCACTGATAGATCTCGCTTTGTAGGGGGAATTAAAGTTAATCGGTAGCCGGATATTTGTGATTAATCCTAAGCCAATGGCCATGTCAGAGTAGCCGGAAAAATCGAAATACAGTTGAAAGGTATAACTCAATGCCCCAACCCAAGCTTCTACAAAGGTGAGTTGGTCAGTATTGTTAAAAATAGTGGCTACCCAGGGAGATAGATTATCTGCGATCGCAACTTTTTTACCTAAACCTAGAATAAAGAGGCTCAGCCCCATTCCCATGTTTTTCCAGGAAAATAGGCTATTGCGTAACTTCTCAAACTGGGGCAATAGTTCATCGTAACGCAGAATTGGACCGGCTATCAGTTGGGGAAAGAAAGACACAAACAGGCTATAGGTCATAAAATTATACCTACACTTTTTCGTTTCCCCACGATAAGCATCAACAATATAGGCAATTTGGGTAAAGCTATAAAAAGAAATCGCTAAAGGAAGTAAGATGGTAGGAATAGTGATATTTGTGCCTAAAATATGGTTTAATGAATCTACGAAAAAATTAGCATATTTGAAATAGCCCAAAATTGCTAAATTAAAGCCAATACCTATCCAAAGCAGCAGTTTAGTTTGCTGTTTATAACTAACTACTCTAGATACTACCCTTGAGATTTTATCCGCTTTATCAGGAGCCGCACTATCCTCTCCACTCTCTTCATCTAACAGAATTACTAGCTTCTCTATCTGTTTGCCAATGACATAGTTACCACTAATTGAAATTATCAACAGAGGCAGATAAGCAATTTTCCAATAACCATAAAAAAATAGGGATGCTAACGTCATCCATACCCAGGTCGCTTTAACCACACGGAAGCGACTTAAGCCAAAAAAAACCACCAGGGTAATGGGAAGAAAGCCGAAAATAAAAGCGTATGAGTTGAATAACACGGTAGATGACTCTTAGTAAGTAAGAAATGCTAGCAATATTGCTGTTTGTTAACAGTCAATAGTAAATAGTTAACACTAAATAGCTAAACCGAAACAGTCAACAGTCAACACTAAAGAGTCAACGGTCAACACTCAAACAATTTTTGGATAAGGGACAATTATTTTATAAACACCCTGCATCTCCCTTACCTTGTCTAGAACACGAATTAGATGGGTGAACTCACCCATGCTGGCCAAGACGATCGGCCTTGAATTCCAGGAAAATACAGTTGTTGGTTTGATCATAATTATGATTGAGTGGGTGAAGGAGGTTCTCTCCATCAATCTCAAATCACCAATAAGCATATCAAATTATGCTTCTATTAGTTGAGCCAACTTGCCAAATTTGTGGTGATTTCCTAACAAAGCCAGATGAGCTAGTTCTATGTCTGTTGACTTCACTGTAGCGATTCCGACCTATAATGGGGCAAACCGTTTACCATTACTGCTCGAACGACTGCGATCGCAAATTTCACTCAACTCCATCAATTGGGAAATTATTGTCGTTGACAACAATAGTACCGATGATACTGCCCAGGTTATTCACGACTATCAAAGCAATTGGCATTTATCTGTCCCCTTCAGATATTATTTTGAACTTGAACAAGGATCCGCATTTGCCAGGTTGCGAGCTGTCCAAGAGGCTAAAGGTGAATTAATCGGTTTTTTAGATGATGACAATTTACCTGATCCCAACTGGATTGCTGAAGCCTATGACTTTGGTAAAGAGTATCCTAAGGTAGGAGCCTACAGTGGTCAAATTCACGGTGATTTTGAAGTCGAACCCCCAGAAAATTTTGATCCCATCAAGCAATTTCTGGCAATTCGGGAACATGGACCAAACCCCCATCCCTTTCAACCCGAGGAAATCAGGCTACCCCCAGGGGCAAGCTTAGTAGTTCGTAGACAAGCTTGGCTCGATAGTGTGCCACCTCGTCCCAGTTTGACAGGCAAACTGCCCGGATTATTCGTCCAGGGGGATGATTATGAGCCATTGCTGTATATGTACAAAGCAGGTTGGGAAATTTGGTATAACCCCGCCATGCATAGCTATCATCAGATTCCCCACTGGCGTCTTCAGAGAGATTACTTACTCACTCTCGCTCGTGGCTGTGGTTTAGCCACCTGTCAGCTCCGCCTGATTAATGCTAGCTTTTGGCAAAAGCCCATGGTAATTATCAGAACTTTATTGGGAAATTTGCGCCGAGTTATCCTACATTTCCTTAAGTATCGAGGACAATTTAAAACTAATCTCATTGCCGCCTTCCAACTAGAATTCTTCTGGGGCAGTTTGATTAGTCCATTTGTGTCTATTATAAAGATTTTACACAATAGGGAACAGGGAATAGGGACTGAGGCCGTTGGCCACGCTACGCGAACGGAGCAGGGACTGAGGCCGTTGGCCACGCTACGCGAACGGAGCAGGGAACAGGGAACAAGGAACAGGGACAAATAATTAACGAAAATACTATTATTATAACACTTTTTTGAATAGGTATTTTAAATTTTAAAAAACAACATAACTTTGAATATTAATTAATTCCAAAAACTTATTTTTTTTATCCCTACTCCCGATTCCCGATTCCCGATTCCCGATTCCCGATTCCCTACTCCCTACTCCCTACTCCCTACTCCCTACTCCCTACTCCCTACTCCCT
>WTKN01000322.1 GCA_011524395.1 Moorena sp. SS36440bin_2 | reverse complement strand
TAGGTTCGTCTAACACTAATAACTGAGGACGTCCCATTAATGCCCGTGCGATCGCTAATTGTTGCTGTTGTCCACCACTCAAGTCACCACCCATCCGGGACAACATTGATTTTAAGACCGGAAACAGCTCAAAGATAGTGTCTAGGATGTCGTCTTCAGCCTTTCTACCCCCTCGACGTGCTTCTAAACCCAGCAACAAATTCTCTTTCACCGTTACCCGAGGGATAATCTCCCTCCCCTGGGGAACATAGCCAATTCCTAATCTGGCTCGTTTATCGGTAGATAGTTTAGTCAGCGGTTGACCAGCAAAGGTAATGGTGCCAGTGCGGGATTTCAGTAATCCCATAATCGTTTTGAGTAGAGTAGTTTTGCCCACACCATTCCGTCCAATCAGGCAAACCATTTGTCCTGCTGGTACATTCAAATCTACATTTCTGAGAATGTGGCTTTCACCGTAGTAGACATTTAAATTGGAAATTTGCAGCATAAGAGTTTTTTAGGAACAGGGAACAGCGGATCTGGGAACAGGGAAAGAGAGGGAGAGGTGGAGAGTGTCGGGAGTGTCGGGAGGGTGGGAGATGTGGGGAGCAACTGTTGTGGAAACTTCCATTCGCGCTTCACCCTTCACAGTCTCAATCTCCTACTTCTGCTTCCAAGCTTTTTACCACTTCTGCTGGCAGATCCAACAGCTTCACTAAGTTTCGGTAAGCCGCTGCTTCAGCATCGTTAATCTTTGGTTCCGTAGGTGTACGGGAACTTGATTTAATCACTTCATAAGCCAGCTTCACGATTAGTTTTCGTTCTTCAATAGTTTCTATTTCAGTAGTCAACTCTTCGATGGAAACATTAAGTGCTAAATAATTCTGTAACTCTTGTTGTAATTCTTGCTGTTGTTCTCTATCTGTCGCAAACACTTGGCTAAAGCGAGATATCATCACATCAATTTCTTCTGGTGCCAGATCACCATCAGACCAAGCCATAGCAGACACAATCCGTAGCATTTTCATTTGCTCTGCTGTAATCGATGGCTTTTGTCCTAAATACACTTCAATCACCCGGGGGTCATTTTGTACTTGATCCATTGTGCCTTCACACAACACTGATCCCTGATGTAACACAGTTACTTTACGAGCAATCTGGCGCACGAATTCCATATCGTGTTCAATCACAATAATGGAATGACTCTTGGCTAGAGCTAACAGCAAATCTCCGACATTTTCTGTTTCTTCATCGGTTAAACCAGCAACGGGTTCATCTACTAGTAATAAATCCGGAGCCTGAGCCACTAACATCCCAATCTCTAACCGCTGTTTTTCGCCATGGGAGAGTAACTCGGCCAGTAAATTCGCTTTTTCCACTAACCCAATGGTTTGCAGCAAACCCGCTACTGTCCGTTTTTCCCCCGGTAATGTATGTCCAAACAGGGTGGAAAAGACATTTTTATCACGATTGCAGGCTAAATCTAAATTTTCCCGAACCGTTAGATTTAGGTACACTCGTGGTGTCTGAAATTTTCGACCGATCCCGAAGCGAGAGATTTGGTGTTCCGATAAGCCTCGCAAATCCCTTCCTTTAAACAACACCCGTCCCTCCGTGGGCTGTACTTTCCCAGTCACTACATCCAGAAACGTAGTTTTCCCAGCACCATTAGGACCAATCATCACTCGCAATTCCCCAGTATCCATACTAAAGTTAAACTGGTTAATTGCTTTGAAGCCGTCAAAACTTACAGTTAAGTTATCAATTTCAAGAATTTTCGAGTTCATTAGACGTTATCAATTCGGTTAGTTGACACTCCCCGTCCTATAAGAACGGGGATTCTTCATTCACACGAACTAGTTCGCAGCGACTCGGCTTGCTTAACCAGGCCGGAGCCAGGAAAAGTAGAGGCCAAATCTCCTGAAGCGTTTGGATCTAGGATCCAGGTTCCGTTGTGCCCCAACGTACCCAAGGCTCTTTGCAATATATTGATTGCGGCATTGTGATCACGATCTAATTGACAACCACATTTACAAACATGAGTTCGAGTTGATAATGATTTTTTAACTACCTTGCCGCAGTTAGAACAATTTTGACTAGTATAAGCAGGGTTAACTGCCACAGTTACTCTGCTAAATTTAGTACCAAAATGTTCTAACCATTTTCTGAATTGATACCAACCTGCATCATTAATTGATTTTGCTAGACAATGATTTTTTACCAAGTTTTTTACTCTTAGATCTTCGTAGGCTACCAAATCGTTAGATCGGACTACGCAACGTGCCAGTCTCTTAGCATGTTCTTCACGTTGCCTACTTATTCTAAGATGATGTCTACCTAGTCTATTAATTGCTTTTTTTCGGTTGGCAGAGCCTTTATTTTTTTGGTAAACCCGACGTTGATAAAACTTTAAACGTTTTTCACCCCTTCTATAAAATCTGGGATTTGGTTCAGTTTGACCTCTAGAGTCGGTATAGAAATCTTTTAATCCAACATCCAAACCAATATTAGCATCAGATGGTTCTAATTGTTCATTATTGTTAACAGCGACACAAAACTGAACATAATAACCATCTGCTCTTTTAACTATACGAACTCGTTTAATTTGTTTTTTATCAAATTGCCACAAGTCCCAGGTACCTTTAAGCTTGAGTTTTCCAATTCCTTTTTTATCAGTGAAATTAATTGACTTTTTGTCCGGATACAATTTCCAACCAGACTGCTTATACTCAATAGACCGACAATGTTTTTTGAATTTTGGAAACCCTTTCTTTCCTGGTATCTTTTTTTTGCAATTGTCATAGAAACGAGCAATCGACGACCATGTTCGCTCAGAAGCTGCCTGGCGAGCAGTTGAGTTCAATTCATTAGCAAAAGAGAATTGTTTAGCTAATGTCTTGCAATATTTACTCAGATCGTATTTACCAGTCCCTTTATTATCTAACCATAGACGTAGACAACTGTTTCTGATAAATTTAACTGTCCGAATTGCTTCATCAATAGCTAAGTATTGATAATCTTTGCCATATGCCTTGAACTCAAGGATTATCATAACTTATCGACCTATATTTTTATACTTTTATACTAACACGATATGCGGAAAATATCAAGACAAAATAAAAAAAACTATTCCGCAATATCCATAATAAAGCCGTCCTAGAAGGACGGGGCTTTAAACCCAATTTTTTTGGTAAAAAGTCCTGGATTTTAGGGAGTAGGGAGTAGGGAGTAGGGAATCGGGAATCGGGAAAAAATCCTGTGTACATCATTGTCCTCTTAATGCCATAGCGAGTGGGAGAAATAACTAATGAATAATAACTAAGTTGTTGTGTATCTAAATTGGATATTATTCAGTTATATAGCGTTTATAGGATTTATGAGGTACGCTTCTCAACCTCAAAGTCCCCTTTGATAAGGCAGGGCTGTTTCTTGCGTCGGACTCAAATGCCATTGGTGGGGAGGTGGGGAGATAAGGAGATAGGGAGATAGGGGGAATTTTTATTCATAATTTGGTATTTTTCACCTTAAAAAAACCTTCTCTCCAGCACCGCACCTGCCTTTCACCCGTAGAAAAAGACAATTTATTCATGAGCAATGTTACAGCCCTGCCTTGATAAGGGGGATTTAGGGGCATACCTTTGTACCTCATGGCATAGATAATTGCTATAAAACAAACCCTATCCCCCTACTCCCTGCTCCCTGCTCCGAAGTCCCTGCTCCCTTGTTCTCATAACCATGCCGAAATGAAGACCAGCTTAACGACCAACCTCTTCTTTTTCCCGTTGGACTACTGGGTCTTTTTCTAGGCTGGGGTAAGTTGTTATCACTGGTTTTTCGGCACCAAAAAGCGATCGCATTTGTTCAATTCCCTCGTCTCGCAACCAGCCGACAATACCATTAGGCAGTACTGTCACTACAATTAGGAACAGCGCGCCCTGGAAAAATAGCCAAACTTCAGGAAATTGCTCACTCAACAAGGTTTGAGCTAGTCTAACTAATAAAGTCCCCAGAATTGCTCCGATTAGAGTTCCTCGTCCTCCCACAGCCACCCAAATCACCATCTCAATGGAAAACGCTACTTCCATATAGCTGGGGGTAACAATCCCCGATTGTACCGTATAAAGCGCCCCAGCCACTCCAGCGATTCCCCCAGAAACCGCAAATACCAGGACTTTGAATCCGGTAGGATCGTAGCCAGAGAAACGCACCCGATTCTCATCATCCCGTATGGCAATTAACAACCGACCAAAGCGTCCACTGGTTAACCAACGGGACAATAAGTAGATCACAACCACACACAGGATACTAATTTCGTAGAAGGCCAACTGAGCTTGTTTGGAACTTACTAACATCCCAAACAGGGTTTCGGTATCAGTTTTCAACCCGTTAGTACCATTAATTAGCTTTTGCTGTCCATTGAAAAAATTGAATAAAACCAGCAGTGCGGCTTGGGTTAAAATCGAGAAATACACCCCTTTAATCCGGTTACGAAATACCAGATAACCCAGCAATCCCGCCACGATACTGGGAATTAAAACAATAGCAATTAGGGTGAAAGGAAACGAATAAAATGGCTGCCAGAAAAATGGCAGTTCTTTTACACCATAGAGGGTGAAGAATTCCGGTATTTCTCCTTCTGGTAGTTGCAGTTTGAGGTGCATAGCAAAGGCATAGCCCCCCAAGGCAAAAAATATACCATGTCCTAGACTCAGCAGTCCGGTATACCCCCAAATCAGGTCAATCCCAATCGCGACAATAGATAATGACAAAAAACGCCCCAACAGCTTGAGGCGAAAATCCGGCAAAATCGCTGGCATTAATAAAGCAAAAACTATAGCAATTGCTACTATTGCTACTATTTCTATAATTAACTTTCGTCGCCGCTGCTTTTTAATAGCTTGTGTTCTAGATACATAAATCATAATGGATGAAAATAACAACTATAGCAGTTCTCAATTTGGTGAGGTAGGTTAGCAAAGGGAGTAGGGAGTAGGGAGTAGGGAGCAGGGACTTCGGAGCAGGGAGCAGGGAATCGATAGAATAAAGTTTACTCCACCTCATAAATATGAAAAAAACTATAATTCTGCCGTGCGTCCTTTTTGTGGGAATATTCCTGAAGGTCTCACTTGTAAAAAAGTAATAATTAAAGCGAAGACCATAACTTTTGCCATACTGGTGGTCGCAAAGAAAGTAAAGAAGTCCGTTACCGGTTTAAGGAACTCTACTGGCATCAACATAAAGGCTATACTTCCCGAACCAATCAGATAGGTAAGTGTACCAATTGCTAGGGCGGCTATTATGCTTCCGAATAAGTTTCCGACACCGCCAACCACCACCACCATAAAGGTATCGACGATATAATTTTGACCAGTATTAGGACCAACAGAACCTAGTAATGTAATCGCACAACCTGCTACACCAGCTAAACCAGAACCTAGGGCAAATGTTAAGGCATCTACCTTTTGTGTAGGGATACCTAAGCAAGCACTCATACTGCGATTTTGGGTAACAGCTCTAATCCGTAATCCCCAACTGGAGCGATTTAAGAACCAGTAGGTACCCAATAGACAAATAATCGTCAAAATAATGATAAAGATCCGGGCATAGGGCAATTGGAAGTTACCAATCGGAAATCCCCCTTGAAGCCATGCTGGTGGAGTCACATCTACATTTCTGGCACTAAACCAAGGTCGAGTAATTCCCCGTTGACCGGTTTGTCCTAACAACACCCCGGTTACGATGGAAATTCCTAGGGATAAGAATACCATCAAAGCGATCGCCCAATTGCGAATTCTCTGCCAATCTAAACGACGGCTTAGAACCCACCTTGACCCAAAAAACAGCAGGCAAAATACCCCAATCCCAATCACCAATACCCAATTCACACTGCGGACAAACTGCCGCAATATCAAACTTACCCCCCAAGTAGCGAGAAGGGTTTCCAAAGGTCGCCCATATAGATAACGAATGACCCCCTTCTCCAATACCAGTCCTACCAACGCTGCCACCAGAAAAGCCATGGGCAGGGCAAAAAAGATATAGACATTAAACAACGAATCGCCCAAAAACGCTTTAAAGGTATTTTGGACAACATAAGTTGTATAAGCGCCCAACATCATTAACTCGCCGTGAGCAAGATTAATCACGCCCATCAGTCCAAAGACAACCGCTAGTCCTAGGGCAGCGATCAGTAGCACGGAGCCAATACTAATCCCGTTAAAAATTCCTTCTAAAAGTGGCAGCACAATTTAATAATTAACTCTGAATTATGAGGGATGAATTATGAATGGTTAATTATGAAGGATGAATTATGAATGGTGAAAACTACTTTATTTTTATGTTTTTGAAGTTTACATTAAGCACTCAACACTCAACTAACAAAACTCAATTTTCAATTCTAAGTAGTTTACTTCATAGGTCATAATTCATCCTTGATAACTTATGCTTTCTCCTTTTTGTACTTTTCTCCCTTATTGGGATCAGTCCAGTCACACCCATACCCTTTAGTTTCCGCTACATATTGATTCCAGGGGATGGGAGGAACGGGTTTAGGAGTGGATGAGACAATTTTGAACTGACCATCGGCTTGGATTTCACCAATGCGCACTGTCTTGGATATGTGATGATTCGGATACATCTCTACTGGTCCTTCTGGTGCGCCAAATTTTTGACCGATAGCAGCTTTGCGCACAGGCTCTAGGTCAGTAGTTCCAGCTTGCTCTACCGCCTGCTTCCATAGGTAAACCATAATGTAAGCGGCTTCCATGGGGTCGTTGGTTACCCGGTCTTCGCCATACTCGGCTTTAAAGGCTTCCACAAACTGCTTATTGTCGAGGCTATCGACAGATTGGAAATAGTTCCAGGCAGCATACTGACCAATTAGAAATTCTGGACCAATCTGTCGGACTTCCTCTTCTGCAATACTCACCGACATCGTGGGATATTTATCTGGAGTCAGTCCAGCACCCTTGAGTTGTTTGAAGAAGGCGACGTTACTATCCCCGTTGAGACTGTTGAAGATGACGCCACCATTTGGTAGGGCGGCTTTAATCTTAGAAATGATTGGGGTAACTTCTGTATTACCAAGAGGAAGGTAATCTTCGCCCACGGTCTCTCCACCCAGGGCTTTGAGTTGCTCCTTAATAATCGTGTTAGCGGTGCGAGGGAAAACATAATCCGAGCCCACTAAGAAAAACTTTTTGCCCTTGTTTTTCAGCAACCAATCTACCGCTGGCTCAATCTGCTGATTTGGTGCGGCACCTGTGTAGAAAATATTCTTGGAACACTCCTGCCCTTCGTACTGCACAGGGTACCAAAGCATATGGTCTTTGGATTCAAACACAGGTAGCACAGCCTTACGGCTAGCGGATGTCCAGCAACCAAAAATAGTAACGACTTGATTCTTATCAATCAGTTTGGCAGCTTTCTCAGCAAAGGTTGGCCAGTCAGACGCACCATCCTCAACAATAGGCACAATTTTCTTGCCTAATACTCCCCCGGCTTCATTAATCTCCTTGATAGCAAGCTTTTCAGCTTCCACCACAGTAGTTTCACTAATTGCCATGGTGCCAGTCAGGGAGTGGAGAATACCCACTTTGATCGTATCTTCCCCACCAGCATCTGAACTAGCCGATTGGTCTGATCCTCCAGCGCAAGCCTTCAACAGAAGACTGGTTCCCAATGCCGCCGAGCTATAAAGCAGAAATTTACGTCGTCCTAATCCACTTACCATACTTTCTTACCATCCTCTACCTAATTTAGGTGTAGCCTCATTGAAAAAATTGCGAAGCTAGGGTGTGATAGTAGACCTACGATTGCAAGTAAACTGTTAATTAGGATACAAAAAACCTAAACTTTCGATCAGTTCATGAAATATTGACATTTTTTAAAATTTTTTAACATTTTTTTTGATCAGATCTACCCATGGTGAGCATTAAGTATTCACATTCTGTTAATGAACTCTTTACAGTCTGGATAAGCAAAACCTCCCTTACAAAAGCAAGAGAGAGCAAGCGAAGCTATGATCTGTTACTATGGTTAAATAACCTCGAAAAAAGCATAGTTTTGCCTAAAAATAGCATGTTAAAGTCATTAGGCATCATCTATTCATGTTTTATTGCTAAACTTATCAACTTACGGTTGTCTTGTAGGTTGTTGTCTTGTAAGTCAGTTTACAGATTGACCATAAGGTGCGCTTTCCGTGATGGCGAACGCGCCCCGCGTGACCTACGGTCAAGGGATTGCTCGCCATCACGGGTCGCACCTAAGGTTGGTGTATTAATAAACACGCTTCGAGTCATGGGCTAACATTTGGTGAGATTTAAGCTTTGTCAGGGGAGAATTTCCAAGGATTTCACACTGGATGTCACCTTAACTCAGGGGCATCAAGAATCAGCTTTATCAATCAATTCCTAGCCAGTGCCAGCATTCGGCAGAAAGTTTTTGTTGGGTATGGACTCTCCATTGGTTTGGCCATTTTGGTAACAACGACTGGATTAGGGATTGGCCAGCATTACCAAAAGGCAGCACTAGCTGAACTCACTAGTGCCCAAAAACAAGAAAATCTCCTGAAGAATTTACAAATCGCGATTTTAGACTTACGTTCCTATCCCTACCCTTTTGCTGTTACCTTGGGAGACCTACAGCTGCTTCAAGAGAGAATTGACCAAGCTCAGCAACTGCAGTCGGAAGCGCAAGGGTTTGTCACAGAGTTTGATACCTGTTCTAATACGAATACCAATCAGTTACTGGATTTACTGAAGACCTACAGGATCATTATTGATTCCTACAAGACTCTGATTCAATCCCTGTTGTCGGAAATAGAGTCTGGAAACTTACCCTTAGGTGCGCTTAAACTTGCCCAAAGGCAACTGTTAGAACAGAACAATCCTGAATTAACCACTGCCCTAGAAGGCTTTTTTGAGAAGTCAGACCAGCTGATTAGAGCAGCTCAAGTCAAACAGACGCAAGCCTTGAGTGCCCTCAACCGTGCTGATCAGTTGTCCTTTGGGATCATGATCAGCAGTATGATCGCCTCAGTTGCGATCGCAATCCTATTAGCTATTCATACCAGTAATGCGATCGCACAGCGAATCAAAACCCTGACTCAGATCACCGAACAGGTCAAACAGGAGTCTAACTTCACCCTGCAAGCACCAGTCACCACCCGAGATGAAGTGGGTGTGTTAGCCACTTCTCTCAATCAGCTGATTCACGGTATGGCTGACTACACCCAGGAACTCCAGCAAACGGAAATCCAGCTGATTCAAAACGAAAAAATGTCCAGTTTGGGTACTATGGTGGCTGGTATTGCCCATGAAATGAACAATCCGATTAACTTTATCTACGGCAATCTGTTCTTTGCCAGCGATTATATTGAAGATTTACTCTCTCTGGTGGAACTCTATCAGCAGTATTATCCCAACCCTGACCCAGAGATTAAAAATCAACTCGAAGAGATTGATCTGGAATTTTTAGCCCAAGACTTGCCTAAAATCATCGCTTCCATGAAAGGGGGAGCTGAGCGCATTCGTGAAATTGTGCTTTCGATGAGGAATTTTTCCCGATTGGATGAAGCCAAGATCAAACCGGTTAACATCCATGAAGGAATTGACAATACCCTCGTTCTGCTCAGCAACCGCCTCCATCCAGGGATTGAGGTGATCAAGCAGTATGGGGATTTACCTTTGGTGGATTGCTATCCAGCTCAACTGAATCAGGTATTTTTGAGTATCTTGGCAAATGCCCTTGATGCCATAGAACACAAGAGTGTCGAATTTTGCCCATCCACAGTCTTCAGCATTCGGATTCAAACTGAGGTAGTTGACCAAAACTGGGTAGTTATCCGAATCGCTGACAATGGCTCTGGGATTCCCGCAGCAATTAAAGACCGGATATTTGACCCATTTTTCACTACCAAAGATCCCGGTAAGGGCATTGGGTTGGGACTCGCCATTACCTACCAAATTATTACCCAGCATCGGGGGAAAATTGAGGTAGCTTCAGAACCTGGTCAGGGAGCCGAGTTTGTAATTAGTTTGCCAATATAGTTGTGCAGTTGTGCCTAGATGCTGACGGCGTACTGTCAACAGTCAACTCTATAAGTAATATTTTGTATCAAAGACTACAAACATTGGGTCAGAGCTTTGTTACTTTCATCCATTAGACTGATGACAGGTGTGAGTGAGAACAATGAATAAACAATTACGCACGATGTTGCTGATGAGTCCATTGATGTTGGTATCCCAATGGGCAGCATCTGAGGTCGCGATCGCACAAGAGGTTTCACCAAACCTTGACCCAGTAAACCTGGGGGAAATGCCTGCACAAACAAAGCAGGTATCGGTTGATAAACTGATCAAACAGAGTAAACAAAACTCAGCTTCCATGGGTCAAGTCACCAGTGTTTCCCAACTGCGTGATGTATCTCCTGGAGACTGGGCTTATGAAGCGCTACGGAGTTTGGTAGAGCGCTACGGTTGTATTGCAGGATATCCCAATCGCACCTTTCGTGGGAATCGCGCCACAACCCGGTATGAATTTGCCGCTGGTTTAAATGCTTGCTTGAACCAAATTGAGCGTTTAATTGCTGCGTCTACCGCTGATTTTATCACTCGTGAGGACTTAGAAACCCTGCAACGGCTGATTCAGGAGTTTGAATCAGAATTGGCTACTCTCGGTGCACGAGTAGATAACTTAGAAGGACGGGTGGCATTTTTAGAAGACCATCAGTTTTCTACCACCACCAAGCTAGAAGGGGAAGTGGTCTTCTCTATTGCCAACGCCTTTGGTGAAGACAGTGACAACCAAGTCGTGTTCCAAGACCGGGTACGTTTAGCCTTTGTGTCCAGCTTCACCGGTAAAGATGCCCTCTACACCCGTCTCGATGCCGGTAATGCAGCTACCTTTGATGGCACAGACCAAGGTGCCTTTACTTACAGCTTTGACAGCGGCAACGACGTGGGTATTGGTTGGCTAGCCTACTACTTCCCGATTGGGGATAATATTGATGTTTATCTGCCAGCTGCATTTCCCCTTTGGCAAGATTTCGTCCCCACCATCAGCCCCTACCTGGATGACTTCACTGGCGCTAGCGGTGTTCTTTCCAGCTATGCTGAATCTAGCCCCATCTATAAAATTGGTTTAGGCGCAGGAGGTGGACTAGGCATCAACTTTAGCCTCGCCGATGCCGTAGTCTTGAGTGCAGGTTACTTTGGTGGCAATTCCTTTGACCCCTCTGAAGGTCAGGGTTTATTCAATGGTGAGTTTTCTGCCTTAGGTCAGCTGACGTTTTCCCCTAGCGACAGCTTTCAGTTAGCCTTCACCTACGTTCGTGCCTACTTCAATGACTTTGATGATGGCAACGCTATCTTTGATACAGGTGTGGGAACTGAAAACGCCAGGGCACCCTTTGGTGATGGAGGAGATGTCACAGCCAACACTAACTCCTACGGCGTAGAAGCCTCTTTTCAATTCTCTCCCAATTTAGTAATTAATGCCTATGGCGGCTACACCGATGCTGAACAAGCGTCTGGTGGCGATGGTGATGCTGAGATTTGGTACTACGGTCTAGGACTGGCATTACCAGACTTTGGGAAAGAAGGTAACTTACTTGGTATAGTTGCTGGTTCTGAGCCTTATGTTGGTGGTGATGATGATACCGCCATTCATCTTGAAGGCTTCTACAAGTATCAGGTAAATGATAATATCTCGATTACTCCCGGATTAATCTGGATTGCTGCTCCCTTTGGAGAAAGTGATAACGAGGATGTCTTCATTGGTGCTCTGAGAACTACCTTCAAATTCTAACAACTGATCCCAAGTCCGGTTAATTACTTATAATACGGTAGAGCTCATGGGTATGACTTGAAAATTTAAAATTGAAAATGATCAACTTTCAAGTCACGAAAAGTCAAAAATTATAAGAAGTTAACCGGGCTCGGTATCAGCACATTATTGAAAGGTTTTAAGATTTTTTTCAGTTTGTTTAAGGTTGTTTAAGTGGCTTCAGATTCCGTTTACTATAAAGCCAAGGACTTAAATTTATAATTTTCCTTTTCCTATCATCCGCATCAGTAAAATTGATCTAGTTTACCAGGCAACTTTAGCACTCAACCATAGCACTCAGGGAAAGGTGACGCTGAAGAGGAAGAATGTAAGGAAATTATTCTAGTTTATTATCATTTATTAACTAGTAAAAAGCTTCTTAACCCTAAAGAGTTGGATAACCAAATTGAAGCATGGATGGATGATAAATTTGACACAAAAATTGACTTTGATATCCATAATTGCCTGCGTAACCTGGAAGAGATACAGGGCAAAATTGTTAAGGATAACCTAGAACAACGGAGTAGATGTCCAATCCCTCTGCTGACCTATGATCACCAAGGTCGTTGTCAAGTGTTACCCCTACAGGAGGCTAAAACCATGATCGATTATGTTTGGGATAATGCATTTGGTTAACCATTTTTAATATCCTCTAAAATTAATCGTTCATAGTTCATGGCAACAGTATTAATCAAAACTAATCAACTATGGATAATTATTCATGGTTCATTATCCAGCCCACAACCCCCAGAAAAATCGGTTTGGAACACCAACCGATGGTCTAGCTCAAGACATAGACAAGTTTCACGTCTGAAGGTGGCACATTGGCAGGCTGCTGACTGTCTGGTTGTGTTAGGTTTGCAATTAGGTGAAGCAATAACGTCAGCATGGCGGCTTGAATTAGTCTTTTGAACATCAGTGTTCTCCTGAATCCCGATGGGCTGGCTGTGATTTTTCTCTCTTGAATATCTACACATGCCCAATCTACGACTCCGGTAAAAAACTTGCCAGGTATAAAATTTAGGTAAAATTAGGGAAAATGTTAAGGAGTTTGATCACTCTCCTAGCTGTCTTTCTAACTCTTGCCGCAGACGAAAAACAATAGTATCTGGCTCCACCCGGTCTAGAATTTCTTTAATCACGGTACTTGCTCCTAGTGGTCCGAAAGAGCAACCTTGTTCGAGATAAACTTGTGCAGCTTGACCAACAGCATAAGCCCCATAACCTGCAATTCCAGCTTGGGTAATTGCTGCCCCAGCAAAGGCACCCAAGCCACTCGGACCGATAACCACTGAGGCACTCTTACCTACACCAAAAAGCACACTGGTACCCAGTTCACCTAGCAGTAACCCTCCAGAACTGATCAAAATCTTTTGCCATAGCTTACCTGCTTCATAGCTAGTCATCGGTAGACCATATAGCCGCGCTAGAGAACGAATCATCACCAAGTCAGTCACAGTACCTCCTAACACATCTAAAATTCCAATCGGATTGAGGGCGACTGCTAGTGCTTTGTACTTAGCAAACTGCCAGATTAAGTCTTCTGCTTCAGTTTTGTGTAACTCAATAGCTTTTTTGGCAATAGTATTCTGAGCATTGCGGGCTTGAAATAGAGCATTGAGGGCTAAAAGCGATCGCCCTTCTCGGTTAAGTAGACTGAAAATTTTCTGTTTGAGCTGATCCACATTCGGAGGTGGAGTTTCCCATTCATAAGTCACTCTACCATCAGGCCACTCTACCCGTACTTCCATAGAAGCTGGTTCTGCTGCCACTAGCACAATCTCATCCGCTGACAACATCTTTTGTAAACGCCGATCCTTGGGACTACCGGTACCGAGTTGTTGCAACTGTTGATAAATTGCCTCCCGGTCTTGTTCTGGATAGAGGTCAATTTTGTTAAATACCAAGATTAGAGGCTTTTGACTTTGCCGCAATTCACAAAGAGCTTGATATTCAGTGCGAGTGATATCACCAGCCACCACAAATAAAATTAAATCGGCTTGGGATACCACCTCCCGTGCCATCTGCGCCTTGACTTCCCCATGGATTTCGTCCAATCCTGGCGTATCAATCAACTCCAAGAGGACTTCACTGTCGGACCTAGGTGTCCAGGGTACTGACTTGGGCAATTGAGTGACACCGTGAATTGGGCCAGTTTTAAGAATTTTTTCTCCCAGCAATGCATTAATTACCGCTGACTTACCACGACTAACCACACCAAAAGCCGCAATGCGAATCAATCCTTGGTCAAGTTTGTCGAGGCTAGACTGTAAAACCTCTAATTCAGTTTGCAGCAAGGCTTGCATTTCCACATCAGCAGGATTCCCTTGGGAGCTATGAAAATTGCTGTACCAGGACAAGGCTTGCTGTAAACTAGCACGAGTGCGGTTGAAGAGACTTTTCTGCTGGTTATTGGTGCCATAGGATGTCTGATTACCAGCAGCTGGTTTAGATTGGGAAGAGCGAGGATAACTCAAGGTTAAATAGGGAAAGACGAGTTACAGTTACTATTTTTACCTAACCGTTGATGAGAAAACACCCATTATCTGATCGCAATTACCTGATACCAAGTTGCAGTCAAAGAATAAACAAAAAGGAATTGGGAATTAGGAAATTTCCCCCAAGTCTTCCTGATCCCATAGGTAAATTAAACGTCAACAACGCAACTTGTTATAAGCCTGTAGACTAATGTGGGATTGGCGCAGGCTGATTGATGGAGGTAACTATGAGTGATGTGAATAAATCTAAACAACAGCTGATTCAAGAAGTCAAAGCACTGCGCCGACAAGTGGATCAACTTAAAGCTACACGAATTGTCTTCAGTGCTCAACATCAGTTATTTAAAACCTATGGGACCATAATGCAAACCGCCTCTGGCTCCCTGATGCTTAGAGCTTTATTACAAGATATACTCCAGGTTGCTGCTCGGCTCACTAAGGCAGAGGAGAGTAGCCTGTTTTTACTCAATGCTGATGGTATGGTCACTGAGAGTCTCCTAGCGCGCGGTGCAACCCCCCAACGATATAAAAAGCAGATCATTGGTCAGGTTCTAGACCAAGGTTTAGCTGGTTGGGTTAGCCGCCATCGCCAAGTTGGGCTGATAAAGGACACTATGGATGATAAGCGCTGGCTTACTTTACCTGATCAGCCCTATAAAGTACGTTCAGTATTAGCTGTACCTATTCTCAGGGGCAAGAGGTTATTAGGCATTATCACCCTAATGCATTCCCAGACGGGACACTTTGGTGGGAAATCTGCCCGTTTAATGGAAATGACTGCTGAGTCCATGGCTTTGATCTTAGAGAATGCTCAACTCCACAGTCAACAACAACAGCTAGGGCAACAGTCTCCTCAGAACTATCCAGTTTTATCCCCAACAAATAAGCTCACTGAGAGTTCAGATAATTTCTCTTCCCTGGGAATTTACATAATTTATAGTAAAGGCAATTTTCTATATGTTAATCCCAAAATGGCAGAAATTTTTGGCTATTCCTTTGGTGAACTTATTTCTCGGCAATCCTTACTACAAGTGGTGGCAGAAGACAAGCGTAAATTTGTGGATGAGCGAATAACTCATTGTCTTCAGGGTCAGGGTAAAAATCTCTACTTTACCTTTCCTGGTCAGTGTAAAGATGGCAGCAAGATTAACGTAGAAATTTATGGATCCCGAACTAAATTATACGGTAAGTTAGTAATCATTGGAGCTTTGCGAAGACTTAATCATTTAAAAGGTTAGGTTTTATGGTGTGTGCTCGATGGTGTGTGCTCGATGGTGTGTGCTCGATGGTGTTTGTTATAGCCATACTATTGCTCTGAGATATATTCATCGCCAGGTTTAAAAAAATAGGTTTTATAAAAATTATGGATAGTGTCTATATTTTTTTTATAGTTTACATTTAATTCGCTTAATATTTCTGGAACGGCTAGCAATGATAGCTTTACCTTTACCGATTTGTACAAATACTTTGCCAGAAAAAATATTACTGAGGGCTGGGCGTTGGTAAACTACAAAATCATCTAGCTTTGATGTTTCCTCAAACCCCATTTCGGTCAGAGCATCCTGAAGAGCAGCGGTAAAAACTTTCTTACTATTGAATTCTAGGGATACTGTAACGGTTCGATTGAAGTAGGTACCTAATAAACCACCGATTAAACCAAAAATTACACCAACACTATAGGGCATCCCTGTCACCAGACTTAGCCTCAAAACTTGGGAAGAAAAGACAGTGGTGATTAGGGTTGTGCAGGTGAAGTAGTACAAGAATGTTATTAATAAACCAGGACCAAGCTCCATAGAAATTTTATTTGATGTTATTACTATACATTTGCCATTAGTTTAAGACATTTTGAATCTGTTTCAACTGTTGTTTCCAAAGCGCGTTCGCGTGACTCGCGCTCTGCTGATCATCTTCATCTTCCCAGAGAGGTAAATCTCGGTCTATATCCAGGGATAGATGATAAAATTCCTGGGGTAGTAGAAATAGTAACATACCTTCGTCTAGCTGATCAACTGCTTCACAGGGGTTGATCAGGTTAGCGATCGCGTAGCGTGTAAAAGGGAAATCCACCAGGGAGATACGGCCCCTCCTACCACTGCGTTATCAGCACAGTGCCTCGCTTTTCTGCTTCTGGTGGCTAGAGGAAGATGGAGGAATCGAACCCCTACAACATCGCTGCCGTACCACGGTTTTCAAGACCGATTGCCGTCCACTCGGCGGCATCTTCCTTAAGGGTGTCTGACGGGACTTGAACCCGTTATGACTGGCTCCACAAACCAGCGCCGCGACCACTTTGGCTTCAGACACCAAGTTGTTTAAATTTAAAACAATACAAAGTTCTAATTATTTAGTGCTATAGCGTTTATCATAGCTATGAGGTACACATTATTTTTTCCCACTTCCCACTTCCCACTTCCCTGATCCCTGGTTCCTAAAACCTAAAACCTAAAACCTAAAACCTAAAACCTAAAACCTAAAACCTAAA
>WTKN01000098.1 GCA_011524395.1 Moorena sp. SS36440bin_2 | reverse complement strand
GGTGTTGGCAAGAAGCCCGCGTTGTCCCGTTAGGGCAACGTCGGGAGTATGTCACACATCCAACTCTTGCCTAAAGGTGAGCCATGCTGTCATAGCCTCTGGATTAGATGCTACGCCTTTTTGCATCAAAATCACACCATCTTTAAAATCAATGATGCCATACTCGTTAGCCTTGGTGACCCGGTCAATCATGTTAACTAAAGAGCGCAACCGCTGACCATCATGCTTAAAGGCAATTTGATAGCGTTGTAACCGCCATAAATCTGCGATCGCATAATCCACCTTCACCACCTCGCCATTATCATTGCGCAACTGTAAATCCCCTAAGCGGATGATTTCCCGACGTCCTGACAGATGAGGCACTAGATAGGTAGTAGCTGAGACACTAGCATTTCGAGGAATCTGAGCCAGTAATGACCGGATCGACCCCACACGAGACCACTGTTGCGTTAACGGTACATAGACGAAGGGTTGGTAGGAATCCGGAAGCAGGAAATAAAAGGTTCGATTTGGGCTAGAGGTAATGGTCAACACTACCGCAAGGGTTAGACAAAAAATCCAAAAGCGCCGAAACTTAGACCTAGCAGAGATCACAGCTTCACTAAATTGGGGATGAGCTGACCACCAAAGTATCGCGCCATAAAATAGCCCAGGTACTACGGTCATCGCATAGCGGATATTAATAGCAAGCACTGATTGACCTTTACCCAACAGGAGTTTTAGCAAGGGAAATGCTGCAATAGACCAAGAAGCCGGAGCAATAGCTGGTACAAATGCTAACGGTAACCATTGACCTAATAAATACTGAATAGTACCAAAAAAGGGAGTAAACAGTTCTACTAGTAAAAGCCAGGGATTGGTCAGCATACCCTTAATAATTTCCAGGGTAGACGCCTCATCCCCATCAGCGTACTGACCAAAACGCTCGATCATGAACCGTTGAGAAATATCTTCCGAAAATATAGGCATAATTAGATTGGTCAAGACAAGTATGTAACCAAAACTGAGGGTACAAACTGCCAGACCAATGCGAGGGTAGCGCCGACTGACTATTAAATAGAATCCCACACCAAACAAACCTATCCCGGAATCTTCCCGCACAGCTAAAATCAAAATTGCCAGCAACCAAAACAGCCACCACCAGCGTTTTTCCATAGCTAGCAGTAGCCCAAACACAAACAGCGGAATTTGGCAGATGTCATGGAAATTGGCTAAGGTCGGACCAAGAATAGCATTAGCACAGTAAAAGCTAACCGTAATCATTGCTGCTAACATCGGTTGCAGATACTGTCTGGCCAGGATATACAAAACTAGACCAGCAGCTGTTACCAACGTTACCTGCAAAACGGTTAGGGTAGCAGGAAATGGAAACAAAGCATATAACGGTAACCAAAGTAACAGCGCTGGAGTAAAATGTTGCCCTAATCGGTGGTAATAGACATTTGGAACTTCCCCATTATGAACTACATTAGTAGACAGCTGGGATGAAAGGGTACTCTGAAAGAAACGACCGTGACTGCCATTCCAGAAGACTTGATTAAAAATTCCTTGGTCGTAAGACGAATAAAAAGTATAGTGTCGATGTAGAGTAAAAATTAAGGTGAATAAAAAAAATGCGATCGCCGCAGTAATAGCAAGTTTTAACCCTGGTTTTTTTGTCATTTTTCCTTTGTCATTTGTCCTTGGTATTAAGCTCCAGAAATTTTAACTTTTTTAAAACTACTATTGTTTTCAACACACCCTTACGTTTATCGGGACAAAGATATAGCATTGATCATAGCTAAGAGGTACAAATATTTTTTTACCTCTTACCTCTTACCTCTTGCCTCTTGCCTCTTACCTCTTGCCTCTTGCCTCTTGCCTCTTGCCTCTTATCTGCTCCCTAAAACCTAAAACCTAAAACCTAAAACCTAAAACCTAAAAATTTGTACCTCATGGGTATAAGACTTGCTATAGCTAATTGCTACTACTCCCGAGCCATTGCCAATCAGCACTTCTGAGGTCTGAGGTCTGAGGTCTAGCTTCCCCATTAATTACTATGGGAATTTTAATAGTAAATGTTGTCCCAACGCCCAATTGGCTAGTCAGTTCAATCTCTCCCTGATGCTGTTCCACACAGCGTTTCACAATCGATAGTCCCAGACCAGTCCCTTGAATCGTTCCCACATTTTTGGCTCTATAAAAAGACTCAAAAATTTTCTTTTGGTCGGCTTCAGCAATCCCAATTCCTTTATCCTGGATGCGGAAAACAACCAACTGCTGTTTAAGATCACAGGTTAGGTGGAGCGTCACGATTTCATGAGAAGGAGAATACTTCAGAGCATTGGTAAGCAGATTAGTTATAATGTAATGTATAAGTCTATCATCCATACAAACTTCTGTGTGGATCCCGTCAGAAGTAAAAACAATCCGGTTACGGCTGGCTTCATCTAGGCATAGTTCTGCAATTAAATTCTGGCAGAATTGCTCCAAGTTCATCGGAGTTGGAATAAAATCTAGCCGACCTACTTCAGATTGACCGATTAGCAACACCTCTTCCATTAATTCAGTCATGCGCTCTACCGAAATAGTAATTCGTTTTAGATAACGCTGCTTTTGCTCCTGAGTGGCTAAATTACCATAGCGCTTAAGTAACTCAGCGGCAGTTAGGATTACACTGAGGGGATTACGGAATTCGTGGCAAACGGTGGAAACGAACTGGGAGCGGAAATCTTGTATTTCTTGCTCTTTTGCCAACACCTCCTCATACATTTCTGTTTGAGGTTCCTCGCTGATATCCCAAAATGCCAGCACTACTCCACTCACGTTTCCCAGTTGGTCTTTTAGGGGTGAGGCACTATTACCAACAGGAATTCGAGCACCGTGCTTTGCGATCAAAGCGTTATGCTCACCCAGATAGACCACAAGTCCCGTCTTGATCACTTTATCTAGGGGATACTTAACTAGATTCCCGGTCAGATCATTCACAATTGGGAACACTGAGGTCACATCTCGCCCCCATACCTCGGATTGTTTCCAGCCAGTCAAAGCTTCAGCGGAAGCATTCATAAAAGTAATCGTACCTTGGGTCGTGGTAGCAATAACCGCATCATCGATAGAGTTTAAAATGGATGCCAACTGAGCTTGACTGCTCTGCAATGACTGCTCCATGTGGTATTGCTGGAGAGCCATCTCAATAGCAACCCGCAAATCTCTCTCATTAAACGGTTTGGTCACATAACCAAAGGGTTGGGTAACCTTAGCCCGTTGCAAGGTATCTTCATCTGCATAGGCAGTCAAATAGACGATAGGAATATGTAAATGTTCACGGATTTGCCTAGCAGCAGTAATACCATCCATCTTGCCTTTTAGGAAAATGTCCATCAGCACTAAGTCAGGCTTAGTTTGAGCGGCTTTGGTAATGGCTTGAGAGCCAGATGAAGCGGTAGCTGATACCATATACCCCAATTGCTTAAGCTGGCTAGCAATTGTCTTAGCAACAATAACTTCGTCTTCTACAACTAACACCCTGGTAATCACGATTGTTGTCCTATTGCTTCTAGAATTGTTGCTGTTGAGAATACTATTCTGAAAGCTGTGCCCTCGCTATGGTCGAGAAACATACTCCCGTCTAATTGCTCCGTTGCCAGGTCATAAACTAACGATAATCCTAAAGACTGGGTATTACGCCAATCTAACTCTTCTGGTAACCCAACCCCATTATCTCGGACAATCAATGCAACGTCATCCTTCCCGCTACGGCGCAATTGAATATGAATCTCACCAGAGCGTCCATTGGGAAACCCGTACTTCAGGGAATTCGATACCAGTTCATTGATGATTAGACCACAAGGGATGGCCTGATCCAGACTGAGGGGAATGGGTTCAATAGTGGTGTGCAACTGAATCCTATCGCTAGTTACTTGATAAGCTACCAGTAAGTTCACCGCTAGGTTCTGGATATAATCGACTACATCCAGGTTGCCTATCACTGAGGCACCATAAAGTTTCTTATGAATTAGAGCCATGGCTTCAAGGCGATGGCGAGCTTCTGAAAGGTGTAATCGGGTTTCGGGTTGATCTACTGTCACAGATTGCAAGTGTAGTAAGCCAGAAACAATTTGTAAGTTGTTTTTGACCCGATGGTGAATTTCTTTGAGCAGCACCTCTTTCTCAACTAGGGTAGCTTTGAGGTTTTCCTCAACCTGTTTTAGCTGTGTGATGTCAATGGCTATGTTATAGATCCGAATTGGAGTGTTATTAGCATCTGTTAGAAGGTGAGCGCGATGGCGAATCCAACTCACAGCTCCATCCGGTCGCAAAATTCTGTAGTCAATATCTTTGGCACCAGTTGACAGCAGGGTTTGGTGTGCCAGTTGATAGGTTTCGAGGTCCTCTGGGTGAACCACTGATTCCCACAGGCGTAAGTTTACGAAGAACTCAGTGATACTGCGACCATAGACTTTTTCGGTAGCACTGTTAAGATAAAGCAATTTGTCAATGGAAGGATCAAAAGACCATACCACTGCTTCTAGGGAAGCCAGAATACTCTCAAGGCGTTCTTGGCTCAACTGCCAGGCATGTTCATTTTCCCCCAATTGCTCCTCAAATTGCTGATTTACAGCAACTTCCTGCTGCCATCGGTGATTAGCTGCCACTAATTCCCCTTCTTTTTGAGTCAACTGTTGCTGCAAGTCTTCGACGTTAGTCACGATAGCAGAGAGGATTGCTGCCATGGTGTGGGGGGTCACCATACGTACTACTTGACCTTGCTCATCCACTAGGGGTAGGTGACGAATCTGGTGTTGACGTAATCGGGACTCTACCAAGAAAATGTCCGGTGTCGGTATGATGGGCAAGGTAATTAACTCTTGAGTCATCACATCACTAATGGCAACCTCTGAGTTGACCATTCCAGCTGCTGCTACTTTGACCAAATCCCGTTCTGTAAAAATGCCTACCAATTGCTGCTGCTCTAGCACCAGCACATAGCTGCTTCGAGCTTGATTCATCGTAGCGATCGCTTCCGTTACTGGAATATCGGGAGCAATGGTTAAAGGCTGCTGGTCGCAAGGAAAATTTACAATAGAAAATTCACCATTAATGCCATTTTTTAGGTAGTCTTTAGCTTCCATATAACCCTCGAAGCGCCAAATTATTGGATACTTTTAGGAAGTCGAAAGACAAAAATCAACAAAATCCAGTAGCAATTCAAAGAGACGGTATGCATCTCAGTGAAATTACTCATCCAAATCAGTTGCACGGTCTATCGATTCGTCAACTAGAGGAAATTGCCCGTCAAATTCGCGAGAAACATCTCCAAACCATAGCTACTAGTGGTGGTCACTTAGGTCCAGGCTTGGGAGTGGTAGAATTAACCCTAGCTCTGTATCAAACACTTGACCTTGACTATGATAAGGTAGTATGGGACGTTGGACACCAAGCTTATCCCCACAAAATGCTCACGGGGCGCTATAATCGATTCCATACCCTACGGCAGAAAGATGGTATTGCTGGTTATCTAAAGCGCTGCGAGAATAAGTTTGATCACTTTGGAGCCGGTCATGCCTCCACCAGTATTTCTTCTGCTTTGGGTATGGCCATCGCCCGAGACCGCAAAGGGCAAAACTTCAAAGTAGCAGGAGTTATTGGTGATGGTGCTCTTACCGGTGGCATGGCATTGGAAGCCATCAATCATGCCGGACATCTACCCCATACTAAACTACTGGTGGTTCTCAATGACAATGAGATGTCCATCTCCCCCAATGTCGGGGCTATTCCCCGTTACCTCAACAAAGTGCGGCTTTCTGAGCCGATGCAGTTTCTTACTGACAATTTAGAGGAACAGTTCAAAAATCTCCCCTTTGTCGGTGAGTCTTTATCCCCAGACTTGCAACGGGTCAAGGAAGGGATGAAGCGTTTAGCAGTACCTAAGGTCGGAGCAGTATTTGAAGAACTTGGCTTTACTTACATCGGACCAGTAGATGGTCACAATCTAGAGGAGTTAATTTCCACCTTTACCAACGCCCACAAGCTAGACGGACCAGTGCTGGTGCATGTGGCAACTACGAAAGGCAAGGGGTATGCGATCGCAGAAGCGGACAAAGTGGGCTACCATGCCCAAAGTCCCTTCAACCTAGCTACGGGTAAAGCGCTTCCCGCTAAAAAACCCAAACCCCCGGGCTATTCCAAAGTATTTGCCCACACCCTGGTCACACTAGCTCAGAATAATCCCAAAATCATTGGCATCACGGCAGCTATGGCTACCGGCACAGGGTTGAATAAATTGCAAGAAAAACTCCCTGACCAATACATTGATGTGGGAATTGCGGAACAACACGCTGTCACCCTAGCGGCTGGCCTAGCCTGTGAAGGAATGCGACCAGTTGCAGCGATTTACTCCACCTTTTTACAACGGGCTTACGACCAAATCATTCACGACGTTTGTATCCAAAACCTACCGGTCTTTTTCTGCCTCGACCGTGCGGGAATTGTTGGTGCTGATGGTCCTACTCACCAAGGGATGTATGATATCGCTTATTTGCGATGCATTCCTAATATGGTAATTATGGCTCCCAAAGACGAAGCTGAACTGCAACGTATGGTAGTTACAGGAGTCAATCACACCGATGGTCCGATTGCCATGCGCTATCCTCGCGGTAGTGGCTATGGCGTTCCTCTGATGGAAGATGGTTGGGAAGCCCTACCCATTGGTAAAGCAGAACTCTTGCGTAATGGTGACGACCTGTTAATGCTAGGGTACGGCAGTATGGTTTACACCGCCATGCAAACTGCTGAAATTCTTAGCGAGCATGGTATTGAAACAACTGTGATTAATGCTCGTTTTGTCAAGCCCCTAGATACAGAATTAATCTTCCCCTTGGCTCAGAAAATTGGTCGTGTAGTTACCCTAGAAGAAGGGTGCTTAATCGGTGGCTTTGGTTCAGCGGTGGCAGAAGCACTGATGGATAATGATATATTAGTTCCCCTCAAGCGCTTTGGTGTACCGGATAAATTAGTGGATCATGCCAAGCCCGATGAATCAAAAGCTGATTTGGGGCTGACTGGCTCTCAAATTGCTGAACAGATCAGGGAAGCGTTCTTTAATAGACAGCCATCTGCTGTTAGTTAGTTTATCAATGTTAAAAGTTAACGGTTGACAGTTAACAGTTAACCGTCAACCGTTAACAAGATAGCCAATAACAATTAACAAATAACAAATAACAATATACCGAACTTATATGAATTCATCCATATACCAAGTGTATCCCGTTGTTTGGGAAAACGACCGAGTTTTCCTTATTGACCAAAACCGCTTACCGGGCAAATATTCCATTGTAGAAATCAGCCGCTGTGAAGATATGGTTGAGGCGATTAAAACTATGATTGTTCGGGGAGCGCCAGCGATTGGAATCGCAGCGGCTTATGGCATTTACCTTGGCGCAAGAGAGATTAAAACTAAAGAACGCAAGGCTTTCCTCGAACAGCTTGAAGTTGTAGCCCAGCAGTTGCGGCAAACTCGTCCTACAGCGGTTAATTTGTTTTGGGCAATCATGCGGATGCTTAAAAATGCTTATGAAACGATCGCGACAGTAGAAGAGATTAAAGCTTCCTTACTTGAAACAGCTAAACAAATTCAGCTGGAGGATTTACAAACCTGTAAAGCTATAGGCGATCGCGGATTAGAGGTATTACCGAAAACCCCCAACAAACTGTGTCTTCTGACCCATTGTAATGCAGGAGCGTTGGCAACAGCTGGGTATGGTACTGCCTTGGGAGTAGTGCGTTCGGCGTGGCGGGATGGGCGGTTAGCCAGATTATATGCTGGCGAAACCCGCCCCCGCTTGCAAGGTGCTAGGTTAACAACCTGGGAATGCGTCGAAGAAGGTATTCCCGTTACTTTAATTACCGATAGCATGGCCGCCCATTGTATGAAACAAGGGCTAATTGATGCGGTTGTAGTGGGAGCTGATCGAATTGCTGCCAATGGGGATACGGCTAACAAAATTGGTACCTATAGTTTAGCCCTGATTGCTCAAGCTCATCAGATACCCTTCTTTGTTGCTGCTCCGATCTCAACCATTGATTTTCAGCTATCTACAGGCGTTGAGATTCCCATTGAAGAACGTCACCCCTCAGAAATTTATCAGATTGGGGAAACAGTGATTTGTCCTCCTAAAGTGGAATTTTATAACCCAGCTTTTGATGTGACTCCGGCGGAGTTAATTACTGCCATTATTACTGAAAAAGGTGCACTTTCCCCCAGTGAGCTGTCACAACTTAACATTAAGCAATCAGTGTGACATCTATCTTGCTTTTAAATAATAGGGAGTAGGGAGTAGGGAGTGGGGAGTGGGGAGTCGGATAAAGTCCGATAGCTATGTCTGTGAGCGATTATGTCTGTGAGCGATTATGTCTGTGAGCGATTATGTCTGTGAGCGATCATGTCTGTTTAGAACAAAGCCCTGCAGCTGTATAACAGTCAACCGTTAACCGTCAACGGTCAATAGAGAACAAAACATGATCAAGTAGAATATGCACATAAAATATCGACTAGCTAAGAGGAAATCGTGAACGGAAAACTTTCCACCCAACGCTTAATTGTGTGCGGCTTAAGTGTAGCTATCCCGTTATTCTACGCAGAGGTAGCCACCGCCGCCGCTGATCTAACCAATACTAGTGTCAGTAACTGGAAAGAAATTCGGTATGAAAGCTTTCTGCCAAGGCTTGAAACACCAGAATTGTCCCCTCTCGAAGAAGTCAATCAGTATCTGCGGCAAGAAGAACATTTCTTTAATAATACCCCTCGTTTAGTGATTAAACTAAATGAGCGTCGTCTTTATGTTTATCGAGGAGATAAACTCGAAGCCAGTTATCCAGTTGCCATCGGTCAGCCTGGTTGGGAAACCCCTACAGGCAATTTCCAAGTGACACAGATGGTTCAAAATCCAGTTTGGCAGCATCCTATCACTGGTGAAGTTGTTGCTCCAGGACCAGAAAACCCTCTTGGTCCAAGGTGGATGGCATTTTGGAGTGATGGCACAAACTACATCGGCTTCCATGGTACCAATGATGAGGAACTGGTGGGACAAGCAGTGTCTCACGGTTGCATCCGGATGCGTAATGATGATGTCAAAGCTTTGTATAACAGAGTGGCTTTGGGAACATCTGTAACAGTACAGGAATAGTTATTGTTAACAACTCCCCGGGCGTGAGCAATCCTCGCGCCGGGGATTTAAGTATTAAGATCCTGGCAAGTCAAATAACACCGAAGTCATATAGTTCTCTGCCCATTCAACACCAAACGCTTTTTCAAGCACCCGCCGGGTTTTGTCATTCTGCCGCTGCTTGCTGCAATAATAGTGTTGACTAGCAATAATTTCTGCTTGCTTTTCTCTAGAGACCGGTAGGGCATTGGCAGCATGGGCACAGTGAATCTGTAATAAATCATCCACCCATGTCAAGAACTGTGCTTCTTCTTCTGGACCATTGGGACGGACAAAAATGCAAAACTCTGAAAAAATGTCTGCCCAAGGTGGTAAGTCACGGGGCTGTTTAAACTCAGGTTTTGGTAGGGTCTCTAAAGAACAGTGATAGGCTTCTGGTAAGGTACGTTTAGGATTAAGTGGAGACAGGTCTGCGATCGCAGCGCTGATTTGTCCTCTAGCTGCCACCACATCACAGCCAAACATGGGCAAAGCATAGTCTGGACGAGGAAACATTACACAGTGTAAAATATCCAACATCTCACCTACTTTTGCCAATTCCAGGTGCATTTTCCGAAACTGAGGTGTCTGATAGCAATGGTTTTCGATAGTCAGTTTCTCTCCCTCAAGCCGTCCTTGTACGTAGCCTAACTCGGCTGGTAAATGATAAGGAGAAAGGTCTAAGTAGCGCCGCCAGTTCGATTCAATACAGTCCGCCAGCTTAGCGCACAGAGGGTTTTGTTGGGTTCTTAGGGATGGCGTGGAAGTGGTTGACATTCCTTAACACTTAAAGGCTATGGGTAACATTGAGGCAACAGGCTTGCAGACCAAAGGGTTGGATGGGTTCTCCCCCCATTATTTCCCTTCACAAGAGGGCTAGGAAAAAGACAAAAGCTATGGAAGACTTGAAGTATCAACCATTGCATTGATTGTAACCATTGCTAATGGTATATTTTTATACTTTATCTTTCCTCCTTCATCCTTCCACCTCTATCTTCTCACCTTATCGGTGACCATCAATTGGAGCAAGACATCCTAAGTATGGACTTCGGATAAGCTTAGGATATCAGCTTGCCATGGTCAATCCTGTAAAGCTACACAAAACTTTGTTACTGCTGGGATTGGACTGCTGGGATTGGATCTAGGATTTTGTTTGCGATTAGCCCGAAGGGCGTTGGCTAGCGAACCCATGGAATTCCTTCCTAGTAGCCTGCACTAGCGGTGCATTGCAGCAATCTTCGGATCAATGTGAGTGGGGTGGGCATCCTGCCCGCCCGAAAATGACTACATTGAGTCTGCGACCTAGATTTAGCTAGGTTGATTGTGCGCCTGCTAAAACCATAAAGTAGATTTGTTAGAAAATTTTTTTGCTTGGCCGTGAAGTAGGGTAGGCTAAGTGCTAGAAAGCAGTTCAAGGTTAATTAAAAGTTAAAAGTAGTTTAGAGGAAATTCGTATGTTTGGTTTAGGATGGCCCGAAGTTATGATTATTGGTGTTGTGGCGGTTGTGATTTTTGGACCGAAGAAAATTCCTGAAATTGGCAGCGCCCTAGGGAAAACCCTCAGAGGCTTCAAAGACGAGATGAATAATCCGACATCAGACGCTGAGGAGTCACAAACTGAGCAGAAAGAGTCATAATTAACAAAACCTTCAGGGGTTGATTCATCCTACTTCGTTGTCCGCGATTGCATCTAACCGCTGCCAGTCATTAATAATAATTTTGCCTCCCCGCTTGTAGGTAACTACTGTTTGTATCGAATTGATCTTTTTGAACAAACGCACGCATTCTTCATAGGTAATGCCAATACTGCGAGCAATTTGATAATACGGAAGGTTGACATTTAAAGACTCTCCCTGAGCAACAGACTGAGTTCCATAGCGAGTTGCATAGTATTGCAGCAGACGCACCAGTCGTACAATTGCCCTTTCAGAAATTAGTCCATGTACGGTGTTATGAATTTGTTGCAGGCGTTGGTTAAAGACTTCCAGGATTCGCAACGCCACTTCTGGACTATGGCGAATCGTCTCTAACAGCGCCTCTCGTTTTATGGTTAGCACTTGCGAGTCCACCTGACAAATAACTGTTGCGGGAGCAATACCATTACCAAAAATTGCCGGAGCCGCAAAAATATCCCCCTCAGGGATGATGCGCAAAAGACTTTCTTTACCACTCGTCCCGGTTTTTTTAATTTGCAGGGTTCCCTTGATTAAGGCATAGAGTTGGCAGGGCAGGCGATCGCCCTCGTAGATCACAATCTCATCCTGCAAATAAGTCCTTACTTTAGTATAAGGCAATAGATTCTCTAGCGCTGAGGTTTCTAGGTCTTTCAGCACCCAGACTTGAGCTAATTGTTCTATGGATGAGACCATGGCTACCAGTCCTTTGAGACTGTTTGATAGTTATAATCAACAATTTACTTCCTTTATGAGCTAGCTCAAGGACAGCCCTAACTTTTTCTGTCACAGTAAAAGTAACAACAAGTTCAGAGATATTTCCAAATCTTAGAACTTCCTACCTAAAATTGTGATGAGGAAAGGATTATGAGTAATGCGATCGCTACAGCAAACACATCCTTTAGCACTTCCCTACAAAAATTAGTTGACTATCCAGAGACAGGGATGATTAGTAAAGTTTTGCTCAAGGATAACAATTGCCAATACACCCTATTATGTTTGGCAAAAGGTACAGCAATCGACGAGCATACTTCACCTCGTAATGCCGCCATCACCGTAATTGAAGGGAAAGGAATTCTGACCTTAGACCAGAAAGAGATAACCTTAGAACCAGGAGTCTTTATTTTTATACCGGCTAAAGCACCTCATAAGTTACAAGCCCAAGAGAATCTGAAATTTATGCTAACCCTCTCCGAAAAGCCTCAACCAGTGAATCAGGTGAGCCAAGAAACCATAGATATCATCAAGTCCACAGCTCCCCTCCTCAAAAAGCATGGTAAGCAAATTACGACTCGGATGTATGAAATCATGTTTCACAACCATCCAGAGGTAAAAGCACAGTTTGATATGTCAGCTCAAGCCAATGGTTCTCAACCAGCTAAGTTAGCTACAGCAGTCTATAGTTATGCTAGCAAAATAGATAATCCGGAGGCTTTAAAATCCATGGTTGAGGTGATTGCTCATCGTCATGTAAAAACCCATGTTAAACCAGAACAATATCCCATTGTGGGAGAGAGTTTACTACAAGCGATGAAGGATGTGTTGCATGAAGCAGCGACAGAGGAAATGATAGCAGCTTGGACAGAAGCTTATCAGATATTAGCTGATATTTTTATTAACCGAGAACATCAAATTTATGAATCGTTATAGTAATCTAGGAGTAGGGAACGCCCACCGTAGGGAGTAGTTTACAAGAGTAGATTTTTCCCAAAGGGGCGTTGTGCTAAGTTTATTATTTTGATGTAGTCGCTTATAGTGCAAACCCCCGGATGAAAGCGCTACTCCCAGATCCGCTGTTCCCAGATCCGCTGTTCCCTTTGGTATAGTTCTATGTTTAAAGTAAAAGCAATTTTGTTGGAGCATAAGCGATGTCCTACAGCGAATTTAAATCCATTGCTGAAGTCTGTAATCGGTTTGACTTAAACATTGATGAGTCACAAAATTTGTTTACGGATATTGCCACCGTGGAAGTTAGCGAACTTTTACAACAAATCTTAAAACGAAATATTCCTCTTGCTAATGCAATCAATACAGAAAAAGCCCGTTCTGAACTCTTAATCGCTCCTACATTATTAGAAATTCGGCAAATATTTAATAATGAAGTTGGGTTTTTTTCCGGTTCAGAATTTAATATTGATTCAGAGTTAGGATTAAACGGTTATTGTGATTTTATTTTGACTGCTTCACGAGAAATTTATGAAATTAACCGACCTGTTGTTACCTTAGTTGAAGCCAAAAATGAAAATATTAAAGGAGGTTTGGCGCAGTGTATTGCCGAAATGGTAGCAGCGCAACGATTTAACGAAAGAGACAATGTCAATTTGCCGATTTTTGGAGCTGTGACAACTGGTATAATCTGGCAGTTTATTCGCTTAGATGGCAATTTCGTCTGGATAGATCTGCAAGAATACTATATTAGAGACACTCCAAAACTTTTAGGTATTTTATCTCATCCCTTTAAGGACTATTTCCGAATAAAAATTTAGAATTAAGAATGTATAATCTAGAAATATACATTCTTAATTCTGACAAAAAAACTATCCTACTCCAACGCCAAAGGCGAACAAGCTGTTAACCTTGGCCAATAGGCTACGCGTGTGCGTTAAACCTTCAATCCCCAGTAATGGACAAACCATCAACCCAGATTTTTGGACAGACTCCACCAGAGGTCAACTCAGCCTCTTTTTCCACATAAATAATGGATTTCAGCAGTTCCCGAAAATCTCCGGCTACCGTTGCGGAATCAATACTAGTTAATTCTCCCTTATTCACCATCCAACCATCAAAGGGTAGAGAAAAGGAACCTTCGAGTGCTTTAACTCCCGCATGAAGCGCATTCACCTCATCAATCCAAATCACATTTTCAGCTTGGTCTAAGCTGTACTCTTGTTCAGCAGATTGACCAGGAAAAACATGATAGAAATTAGGGCTAACTGTAACTTTTGCCCCCATATTGGCATGACCTGTTGGTTTAGCATTCAGGCGTTTCGCGGTGCCAGCACTGTGCAGAAAATTGCTTAACACCCCTTCTGTAATTATGGGTACTCGACGAGTAGGTGTTCCTTCTCCATCAAAATAGACTGGTGCCACATTCTCTGGATGTAGCTCATCATCACACACAGAAAGCAGAGGAGAAGCAATTGGAGTACCTAGAGACTCGGGAGTCGAGAGGCTTTGCTTGTCTAGAATATTCTGAGCATTAAATAAATTAGAAAAAGCATTCAGTAGACTTAGGAAAGCTTCGGGAGAGAATACTACTCGATATTTCCCGGACTTAACTTTCTCATAATTCAAGTGACTGATGGTTTTCTCAGCAGCTTTTTCCAGACAACTCTGAATATCGAGAGTTTCTAACCCTTGACTAATCTTATAGGCACCAGCACTACGGGGCTTTTTCCCGTCTTCCTCAGTTTTGGTATAAAGATAAATGGAAGCAGAAGAGCTAGCTTGCTGGCGCAATGCCCCATCACTATTGACATAAAAGCGCTCAACATCCCGTTGAGATAGTCCATTGTAAGGAACTCCGGCAATAGCTGAGTGAGCCTCCAGTAACTTTTTCTCTGAATCCAGTAGGGTTTCTACTAATTTAGATACTGGCTGTTGAGGCACTTGATTATTGGGAATCTCTGGAATTGATACCGTTGATTCAGGGCTAAAGTCTGGGGCGTTTTCCTTCACTCCAAAACTACTCGCTTCATAAGCGGTTTTTAAGGCTAGTTCCAACCCAGTTGGGTTGGTATCGGTAGTTGAAGTAATGCCTACTTTCTGGTCTTGATTCCAAACCCGTACAGTTACACCAGAGCGATTAGATGCCTCAACCTGTTTTGGCTCACCCTGGTCTACTTGAACACCAGCTTCATCCACTGCAGAGCCATAAATATCGAATTTTTCAATTCCCAGGCGTTTTGCGATCGCAATCGCCGAATCAGCTATCTCATTAATCTTGGTCATCTTATCTTTAGATTGTGAATGTTTTGATTAACAAAAAAAAAAGAGCCATGATATCAAATCCGGTTAATCGCTTCGGATTCACCTTAATTGTTAGTTAATTTTTAATTTAAACTTGACTAACAATCAAGAATGATAAGTCTTCAACCGGAGATGATAGTTTAACACTAGTCCCAAAGCCTGGCTGCTGGGGTAACTTACCGTCCACCAACCGTAATCGAATCTACCTTGATATGAGGTTGACCGACGGTGACATAAACACTGCCGCTTATGGAACCACAGAAACCAGCGGCTAATCCTAAGTCTTTGGAACACATGGAAATTTTATTCATAATTTCCTTAGCTTCTCCAATCAGAATTGCCCCTTTCAGGGGTTTAGTGATTTTGCCATTTTCAATCAAATAGGCTTCATCCACACCAAAGTTAAATTCCCCAGTAGCACCAACACTACCACCGCCCATGCGCTTGCAGTAAATACCTTTATCGATAGAAGCAAATAAATCCTCTACCTCGTAATCACCAGGAGCAATGTAGGTATTGCGCATCCGTGAAGCAGCAGCATAGGCATAATTCTGACGGCGGCCACTACCTGTTCTGGGGTGTCCAGTCAGCTGAGACCCTGCCCGGTCGGCGATAAAATTCTTCAGTATGCCATTTTCTATCAACAGAGTTCTTTGGGCTGGCATGCCCTCATCATCCATATCAATAGTTCCAAAGGCATTGTCAGATAACCCTTCATCCCAGGCGGTGAGGCTTTCGTTAGCAATCTTTTCACCTTTTTTGTCAGCAAACGGAGTCGTTTTCCGCTCAATCTGGGTCGTTTCCAATAGGTGTCCACAGGCTTCATGGAAAATTACCCCACCAAAGGAATTGGCCATGATAATCGGGTAAGTACCAGACTCTACGTAATCCGCATAGAGCATCTTACCAGCAGATTCAGCAACTTCCTCAGCAGTATCATTATAATCCCAGGCTCTTAGAAACTCTGGGTTACCGGTACTACCAGCACGCTTGCCAATAGAAGAACGATGGTCGCCATCAGCACATAGCAGGTTATATCCCACAGACTGAGTTAAACGAATATCTCTGGCAAAGGTGCCATCACTAGCTGCTACCAGAACTTCCTGCCAATCCCGGAAATAAACAGCCCGTCGGGATTGGACATGGCTAGCCTTGCGCTGGAGTGCCCCATTGGCATCCAGGAGTACTTCTCCCATTTCTGCCATGGAACTGCAACCGGATAGCCAAGTGTCTTTGCCTTTAGCAGTAGCGTAATCCCGCAACAGTTCCAGGTTAGTTTCTGGGATAAAGGCATTAGGGCTAGGTAATTCCAGTCCTTGAATAGACAGGGCTTTCTCCAAAGCCGCTTTTAGCCCCGGAAAGGATAAGTCATTAGTGCTAACATAGCAATCTGACTTACCCCGAAATACTCGGATACCAGCACCAGAGGTAAGGCGGGGAGAAATGCTAGTAATGGCATCATCTTCGGCAAGACAGCTGATGTAGTTAACCCGTTCTAGGAAAAACTCAATAAAATCAGCACCAGCTGCTCGTCCTAATCCCAGGAGGGTGGAAAGGGGAGCTCTCCAGCTTTCATCAAAGCGTTCTGATGTGGATTGGTATTCCAGAGTAGGTAGTTCTTTAGATAGAAGTAGGGTTGGGGGCATAGATAATTTCCTTATCCTTTGGATATATATCCTTTTGATGATGGGTTTTATATTTGCCAGTCTAGCAAAATCCTCAAAAGTTGGTTGAATCTGGTTCCATACTATGGGGGATGATCTTTGTTGATTTAAAAGTATTCATATATTACTTAATTGAAAATTATTTTTATGAAGACTAAAGGATTTCACCATGTAGCGATTATTTGCTCAGATTATGAAAAATCTAAACAATTTTATGTGGATATTTTAGGTTTTTCAATTATTGAAGAAACCTTCAGATCTGCTAGAAATTCTTATAAATTGGATTTACAAGTGGGTGATGGAGATAGGATTGAGTTATTTTCGTTTCCTAATCCTCCTGAACGAGTTAGTCGTCCCGAAGCTTGCGGATTGAGACATTTAGCCTTTCAAGTAGATGATATTGAAGCGTCGGTGAATTATCTAAAATCGAAGGGCGTGGATGTAGAAAGGATTAGAATTGATGAGCATACTGGTAAGCGATTTACGTTTTTTCAAGACCCGGATGGATTGCCGTTAGAAATGTATGAAATTTAAATATAATCGGGAATCGGGAATCGGGAATCGGGAATCGGGAATCGGTAGCAGGGAGCAGGGAGCAGTGTATTAATAATAGTCAACTACCCCTAAGCCCTGCC